>NZ_MUYZ01000022.1:0-44624 GCF_003013775.1 Micromonospora sp. MH33 | reverse complement strand
GCCTCCCCGGCCGGGGCGAGCGCGACGCGGCGGGCCCGGCGGGCCGCCCACCAGCGTTCGGCCAGCCCCACCACGAGGAAGGTCAGCCCGACGTACGCCCAGCCGACGAGCACGTCGATCAGGTAGTGCTCGCCGCTGTAGATCAGCGTGAAGGTCATGGCCAGCGGGTACGCCAGCAGCAGCGGCCACCAGCGCTTCCGGGTCCCGCGCAGGAAGAACAGGACCACGAACAGGGCGAACGCGGTGTGCAGCGACGGCATGGCGGCCACCGGGTTGGAGGCGATCTGCCCGGCGTTGAGCAGGTTGCCCGCGCCGTGCATGCCGATCTCCTTCCACCCCCGGGTGGAGATCCGCGCGACATCGGTGAGCAGCCCGTTCTGGGCCGCCCACCACGGCGGGGCGGCCGGGTAGAGGAAGTAGGTGGCCAGCCCGGCCGCGCAGAGGAAGCCCCACCGCCGCATGTACGCGCCCCAGCGCGAGCGGTCGCGCAGCCAGAGCACCGCGGCGGCGGCGAGCGTCGCCACGAAGTGCGAGAAGTAGATCCAGCTGACCGCCACGTCCCACCAGTGCACCTGGTCGGGCCGGTAGAGGTGCTGCTGGAGCCAGATCGTGGGCACCTCGCCGCCGGTGGCCCAGCCGGTCAGGAACCGGTCGGCCACGATCAGCTCCATGGCGTGCGGCGTCGCGCCGTTGTCGGCGAACCCCCGGGACAGGTTGTACGCGGCCAGCAGCAGCACCACCGGGATCCAGTCGCGGGCGAAGCGCAGGTGGCTGCGCCACGGGCGGGACGAGTGCCAGGCGATGGTGCCGGCCCAGATCCAGAGGAACGCGTACGCCGGGTCGGTCGGCAGGCCGATGGCGAGCCAGGCGGCCACGAAGGCGATCCCCCAGATCGCCATCGCCACCACGCGACGGCGTCCGCCGTCGGGGGACGCGGTCGGTCCGGCGGGGGCGGGGGGCGGGGGATCAGTCAGCACGGCCATCGCGGACAAGGTTAACGGCGGGCGACGGGGCCGCCGACGCCGACCGCCCGCCGCCGGGGCTGGTCGCCCCCGGTCCGGGCCTCGGGAGGGCCGGGTGACGGTCCGGACGCCCGCCCGGGCGCGGGGCCGCTGCACTAGGCTCGGCCCATGCAGGAGCAGCCGGAGCCGCCCCTCGCCCCGGGCCTGACCGCCCGGGTCGAGCTGACCGTCACCGACACGGACACCGCGCAGGCGGTGGGCTCGGGCGACGTGCCCGTGCTCGGCACGCCCCGGGTGCTCGCGCTGGCCGAGGCGGCGACCGTGGCGGCCACCGCCACCCGCCTGCCGTCCGGGTCGACGACCGTCGGCACCCGGGTCGAGCTGGAGCACCGCGCTGCCACCCCGGTCGGGCGGACCGTGGCCGCCCGGGCCGAGCTGGTCAAGGTCGACGGCCGGCGGCTGGCCTTCGAGGTGATCGTGACCGACGGGAACGAGGTCGTGGCCACCGGGCGGGTCGAGCGGGCGCTGGTCGACCGGCAGCGCTTCGTCGAGCGTGCCGTGCGGGCGTCATGACCGCCCGGTTCGTCGAGGTCGCCGACCGCGTGCACGTGCTGCGCGACCCGCTGCTGCGGGTCAACGTGACGCTGGTGGTGGGCGACGGCGCGGCGCTGCTGGTGGACACCCTCTCCACCGCAGGGCAGGCCCGCGAGCTGGCGGACGCGGCCCGGGCGGTCACCCCGCACCCGTGGACGATCGTCAACACCCATCACCACTTCGACCACTGCTTCGGCAACGCCACGCTGGCCGCCGACCCGCCCCGCCCGGTGTACGCGCACGCCCAGGCCGCGGCGGTGCTCCGCGACCACCCCGACGAGCTGCGCCGGGCCGCGGCCGAGGAGATGCGCGCGGAGCAGCCGGAACTCGCCGCGGAGCTGGCCCGGACGGAGCTGCTGGCCCCGACCCACCCGGTGCACGGCGAGGCGGTGCTCGACGTGGGCGGCCGGCGGGTGGTGCTGCACCACCCCGGGCACGGGCACACCGACGCCGACCTGGTGGTGCACGTGCCGGACGCGGACGTGCTGGTCGCCGGCGACCTGGTGGAGCAGAGCGGGCCGCCGGCCTTCGAGGAGTCGTACCCGGTGCAGTGGCCGGACGCGGTGGCCGCGCTGCTCCGGTTGACCACGCCGGCCACGGTGGTGGTGCCGGGGCACGGCGAGCCGGTCGACGTGGACTTCGTCCGGGAACAGCACGCCCAGCTCGCCCGGCAGGCCTGGCTGATCCGGGCCGGCCACACCGGCAGCGCACCGCCCGAGCGGGTGGCCGCCGAGTCGCCGTTCGGCGCCCGCCCGGGTCTCATCGCGGCCCGCCGCGGCTACGCCGAACTCGACGGCGCCGCCTGACCGCCCGCAGCGGGGTCAGGGGCGGGCGCGCAGGGCGTCGAGCAGGGCGTCGAGGTGCGGGGCGGCGGCGAGGATCGCGTCGCGGGCCGGCGGGTCGAGGGTGGCCAGCGCCTCGGTGAGCAGGGCGCTGCGGTGGGCCGCGTAGTCGGCCATCCGGGTGCGGGCGGCGTCGGTGAGGGTGAGCCGCGCCACCCGGCGATCGTCCGGGTGCGAGGGCAGCGCCGTGCCGATGGCCGTCGTGCTGGCCGTGGCCGCCGCCCTCTCCCTCACCGCCGTGCTCACCCTCGCCCGCCCGCGCTGACCTCAGCGGAAGCGGTCGGCCACCGCCTCCCGGGTGGGCATGGCGGTGGCCCCGCCGGGTGACTCGCAGACCAGGCCGGCCACCCGCAGGGCGAAGGCCACCCGGTCCCGCCAGCCGATCGGGTCCGTCGGCTCGCCGGCATGCAGCAGGTCGGCGATGAGCGCGCCCATCACCGAGTCGCCCGCGCCGGTGGCGTCCGCCGCGTCGACCTTCGGCGCGGGGATGCGTACCACGTCGTCGGCGGCGGCGACCAGGGCGCCGTCCGCGCCGAGGGTGACCACCACGGTCGCCGCGCCCAGTTCCCGCAGGTACGCGGCGACGCCCTCGACCGGCTCGTGCGGGTAGAGCTGGCGCGCGTCCGCGGCGCTCAGCTTGACCAGGTGGGCGCTCGCGGCGAACTCGGCGACCACCGCGCGCAGGTCGTCCAGCGCGCCGGGGCCGGTGAGCAGGCGGGGTCGCACGTTCGGGTCGAACACCCGCAGCGCCCCGGCGATCGACCAGGCCCGGCGGGCGGCGGCCAGCACCGGCGGGTCGAGCAGCACGATCGAGCCGCAGTAGAGCACGTCCGCACCCTCGACCAGGGCCACGTCCAGGTCGTCGGCGGTGAGCAGGGCGTACGACCGGGGCTCCCCGTAGAAGCGGAAGTCCGGCTCCGGGCCGGCGAAGGTGGCCACCGCCAGCGCCGTCGGCGCCGGCACGGTGACCGCCCCGGCCAGTCCCACGCCCGCGGCGCCCAGGAAGGCGCGGATCCGCGCGGCGAGCGCGTCGTCGCCGAACGACCCGACGAACTGGACGTCGCCGCCGAGCCGGGCCACCGCCACGGCCACGTTCAGCGGCCCCCCGCCGATCGCCTGCCGGTAGACGGGTTCCCCGTCGAGCTCGACGTCGAGCAGGTCGACCAGCGCCTCGCCGAGCACCACCGCGTACCCCATCCTGGCTCCTTCCACCGTTGTACCTCCGATCCTGGCGCATGGCGGGTCCCGGCGCGACGAGACGCCCGCATCGACGGACGGCTATTGCTCGGGATGCCCGGACGTGATGGGATTGCGCGTGCCGGGAGGGTGCGGGGGCTGCCGCGCCGCCGGCCGCCGGGTCGAGCCGACGCGAGGGCACTCACCGGTCCGTGGCACGGACCGCAGGCGGTGCGCGTCCCCCGACGGCCCCGGCCACACTCCAACCGCCGGGCGTGGCACCGCGATCGTCGCATCCGCTCGTCGCAGCGGGGCGGCCCGGTGCGGGTCGCGCCCCGCGAGTCAGGAGATCCCGTGCACCGATCCCGTACGGCCGCGCTGCTCACCGCGGCCGCCACCCTGGCCCTGGGCGCGTTCGCCCTGGCCGCCGGCCCCGACCCGGCCGCCGCGCACGGCGCGGCGATGACCCCGGGCGCCCGGACCTACCTGTGCTGGAAGGACGGCCTCACCGCGACCGGGGAGATCAGGCCGAACAACCCCGCCTGCGCGGCGGCGGTCGCCGAGAGCGGGGCCAACTCGCTCTACAACTGGTTCAGCGTGCTGCGCTCCGATGCCGGCGGCCGGACCGTCGGGTTCATTCCCGACGGCAAGCTGTGCAGCGGCGGCAACCCCAACTTCAGCGGCTACGACCAGGCCCGCACCGACTGGCCCGTCACCCACCTGACCGCCGGGCGGTCGATGGAGTTCCGGTACAGCAACTGGGCCCACCACCCGGGCACCTTCTACTTCTACGTGACCAAGGACAGCTGGAGCCCGACCCGGCCGCTGGCCTGGAGCGACCTGGAGGAGCAACCGTTCCTCCAGGTGACCAACCCGCCGGCGGTCGGCTCGCCCGGCACGAACGACGGGCACTACTACTTCAACGGCACCCTGCCGGCCAACAAGAGCGGCCGGCACATCATCTACTCCCGCTGGGTCCGCTCGGACAGCCAGGAGAACTTCTTCGGCTGCTCCGACGTGACCTTCGACGGCGGCAACGGCGAGGTGACCGGGATCGGCTCCGGCGGCACGCCGTCACCGACCCCCACGACGCCCACGCCGACGCCGACCAGCCCGACGCCCACCCCGACCTCGCCGAGCCCGACGCCGACCCCGACCATGCCGGCCGGCGCCTGCATGGCGGTCTACAAGGTGGTCAGTGCCTGGCAGGGCGGGTTCCAGGGCGAGGTCATGATCATGAACCACAGCACCCGGACCTACAGCGGCTGGACGGCGAACTGGACCTGGCCCAGCGGCCAGACCATCACCCAGCTCTGGAACGGCACGGTGAGCACCAGCGGGGCGGCGGTGACGGTCACCAACGCCCCCTACAACGGGAGCGTGCCACCGGAGGGCACCACCACGTTCGGCTTCACGGCGAACTTCTCCGGCACCAACACCCTGCCCACGGTCACCTGCACCGGCCGGTGACCCGGAACTGAGAAGGGCCCCCGGGGCGTACCCCGGGGGCCCTTCCGCACGCCCGCGTCAGCGGACCATGCTGCCGACCACCGGCTTGGTGAGCAGCGCCGACTGGTTGCGCTGGATGCCCGGGTCGAGGGTCTTCGCCACGAAGATGGCGTGCCAGATGCAGAAGATCAGCACGGTCCACACCTTGCGGGAGTGGTCCGCCTCCTCCCGCTTGTGCTCGTCCAGCAGCCGCATCGCGTACGACAGGTCGATGAGGTCGCCCGCGCCGGAGGTGGCCAGCACGTGCCGGGCCCACTCGTACATCTCGCCGCGCAGCCAGACCCGGGTCGGGGTCGGGAAGCCCAGCTTCTTGCGGTTGACGATGGCCGGCGGCACCACACCCTGCAACGCCTGGCGCATCGCGTACTTGGTGGCCTCGGAGCGGGGCGGCAGCTTCAGGTCGACCGGGATCCCGGCCGCCACGTTGAACACCTCGCGGTCCAGGAAGGGCACCCGGACCTCCAGCGAGTGCGCCATCGAGATCCGGTCGGCCTTGACCAGGATGTCGCCGCGCAGCCAGGTGTAGAGGTCGACGTACTGCATCTTGGTGACGTCGTCCAGCTCGGTGGCCTCGGCGTAGATCGGCGCGGTGACGTCGGTGTAGCGCACCGAGGGGTCGTAGCGGCGCAGCAGGTGCTGCTTCTCCTCCTCGGTGAACATCCGGGCGTTGCCGTAGTAGCGCTCCTCGATCGGGGTGGTGCCGCGCTCCAGGAAGCTCTTGCCCTTGACGCCCTGCGGGATGGCCTTGGAGACCGCCCGCAGGCCCTTCTGCACCCCGCCCGGCAGGCTGTTCACCGCGTTGAGCGACAGCGGCTCCCGGTAGATCGTGTAGCCGCCGAAGAACTCGTCCGCGCCCTCACCGGAGAGCACCACGGTGACGTGCTCGGCGGCCTTCTTCGCCACGAAGTAGAGCGGCACCAGGGCCGGGTCGGCCACCGGGTCGTCCAGGTGCCAGACGATCTTCGGCAGCGCCTCGATCATGTCCTGCGGCCCGATCTTGGTCGGGATCGTGGTCACGTCGAGGTGCCGGGCCGATTCCTGGGCCACGTCGATCTCGGAGTAGCCCGGCACGTCGTAGCCGACGGTGAAGGTGAGGATGTTCGGGTTGAACTCCCGGGCCAGGGCCACCACCGCGGTGGAGTCGATGCCGCTGGAGAGGAACGAGCCGACCGGCACGTCCGAACGCATGTGCATCCGGACGCTCTCCCGCAGCGTCTCCCGGATCTCGTGGTAGAGCTTCTGCTCGTCGGAGACCGGGGCCGGGCGGAACACCGGCCGGTACCAGCGGCGCACCTCGATCCGGCCGCCCGGCGTCCAGGTCAGGTACTCCCCCGACCCGATCCGGCTGATCCCCCGGTGCAGGGTGCCCGGCTCCGGCACGTACTGCAGGGTCAGGTAGTGGCTCAGGTTGGCGGTGTCGATCCCCGCGTCGCCCTGGTACGCCGAGTGCGCGAAGGGCAGCAGCGCCTTCTTCTCCGAGGCCAGGTAGAGCCCGTCCTGGGTCTCCAGGTAGTGCAGCGGCTTGATGCCGAAGTAGTCCCGGGCGCCGAAGGCCCGCCGCTCCTGCCGGTCCCAGATCACGAAGGCGAACATGCCGCGCAGCTTGGTGAGCACCTGCTCACCCCAGTAGTGGTAGCCGGCGACGATCACCTCGCCGTCGCCGTTGGTGGCGAACTGGGCGCCGTAGTCCCGGATCAGCTCGTCCCGCAGCTCGATGTAGTTGTAGATCTCGCCGTTGAAGGTGAGCAGGTAACGGCCGTTCGCGTAGGGCAGCGGCTCGTGGCTGAGCGCCACGTCGATGATCGCCAGCCGCTTGTGCGCGAACACTCCGTCCGCGTACCGGCCGGAGGCGTCGCCGACCACCTCGACCCCGGTCTCGTCCGGGCCGCGGTGGTGCAGGCACTCCAGTGCTCCGGCGATGTGGTCGCGGTGAGCGGCGGCGTCACCGCGCGCGCTGAAAAAGGCCAGGAGTCCGCACATGGGGGCCATCTTTCCACGCGCCGGAAGCCACCGTCGCGGCACCGCAGGCACTCCCCGCTCCCGCGCGCGCGGTACCGTCTGGACCAGCGACGAGGCGCAAGGAGGCGGATCATGGCCGAGGAGCGGACGCAGCAGGGCAAGCCGGCGGACGGCACCGAATCGCACGACCCGGACTTCCCGGAGGCGTTCCTGTCCTTCATGCGGCAAGGCTGGCGGGACACGGAGCTGCCGGTCGGTCCCCGACCGGAGGTGCCCAACCACGCCAAGCGGCGGGCCGCGCTGGCCGAGGCGTTCCCGGGAGAGACGCTGGTCATCCCGACCGGCACCGAGAAGGTACGCGCCAACGACACCGACCACCGGTTCCGGCCGGGCAGCGACTTCGCGTACCTGACCGGCGACCTGGAGCCGGACAGCGTGCTCGTGCTCCGGCCCGGCGGCGAGGCCACGCTGTTCATGCGGCCCCGGTCGTCCCGGGCGACCGACGAGTTCTTCCGCAGCCGCCACGGCGAGCTGTGGGTGGGCCGGCGGCCGACGCTGAAGGAAAAGGCGACCGAGCTGGGCCTGCCCACCGCCGACCTGACCGAGCTGGACGCGGCGCTGGCCGAGCTGGCGCCGGGGCGGACCCGGGTGCTGCGCGGCTTCGACGCCCGGGTGGACGCGGCGGTGCGGCCGTACGACGGGGCGCGGGACGAGGGGCAGCCGGGCCGTGACCGGGAGCTGGCCATCGCCATCTCGGAGCTGAAGCTGGTCAAGGACGAGTGGGAGATCGCCCAGCTCCAGGAGGCGTGCGACGCCACCGTCCGCGGCTTCGAGGACGTGGCCCGGGCGCTCCCGGCCGACCGGGCGGTGTCCGAGCGGCTGCTGGAGGGGATCTTCGCGCTGCGCGCCCGGCACGACGGCAACGACGTCGGCTACGGCTCGATCGTGGGCGCCGGCGAGCACGCCACGATCCTGCACTGGGTGCACAACCACGGGGCGACCCGCCCGGGCGAGCTGCTGCTGATGGACATGGGCGTGGAGAACCGCAACCTGTACACGGCCGACGTCACCCGGGTGCTCCCGGTCGACGGCCGGTTCACCCCGCTGCAGCGCCAGGTCTACGACGCCGTCTACGCCGCCCAGCAGGCCGGCATCGACGTGATCAAGCCGGGCGTGGCGTTCCGCGAGGTGCACCTGACCGCCATGCGGGTGCTCGCCGAGGCGCTGAAGGACCTCGGCCTGCTGCCGGTGAGCGTCGACGAGGCGATGGACCCGGCGTCGACGGTCTACCGCCGCTGGACGCTGCACGGCACCAGCCACATGCTCGGCATCGACGTGCACGACTGCGCCAACGCCCGCAAGGAGACCTACCGGGACGGGCCGCTCGGCGAGGGCTACGTGCTCACCGTCGAGCCGGGGCTCTACTTCCAGCCGGAGGACGAGCTGGTCCCCGAGGAGCTGCGCGGCATCGGCGTGCGGATCGAGGACGACATCCTGGTCACCGCCGACGGTTCGGTGAACCTCTCGGCCGGGCTGCCGCGCCGATCGGACGAGGTGGAGACCTGGCTGGCCGAGCAGCGCGAGGCCGGCCCCCGCCTGCCCGGCTGATCCGACAGTCACGACCCCCGGCGGGCCCGCTGCCGGCGTCTGCGAGGTTTCTCGCGGTAACGACGCCGACGTCGGGCCCGTCGTCGTTTGCGCTGCTCACGGTCCTGCTGGTGCCGCTTGACCCCCCTGCGCCGCCCCGCCGGATGTGAGCCAAATGCGCGATTTCTTCGGATACGTCCGCGTCGCGAGGATCCTTCTCATACGGTGACGATCAGAGGCTGCAACCGATTTGTAGCTGGTCGCGCGGCTGAGACCGGTGCGACCCCTTTGGTAGAAACCGAAAGGGCGGAAGGCTCTGATGTCCAACGACGTAACGACTTCCGACGGCGGGGCACCGATGCCCCCGCCGACGAGCAGGCGGCGGGCACTCTGGGTCGCCACCGGCGTGGCCGGGCTGACCGGCGTCGTCGGCCTGGCGGCCCTCGGTGGCCTCGCCGCTCGCGACAACAAGTCCGACGACCCGCAGCGGGTCGCGGAGAACCGCGCGGCGGCGCCGCAGAACGCCGCCGACGGCGGCAAGGCGGCCGACAAGCACGGCGAGGACACCGACGCCGAGGCGCAGAACCGCGAGGACCAGTACGGCCGGGACGGCAAGGACCGGGACAACCGGGACGACCGGAACGACCGGGACGACGAGCACGGGCGCGTGCGGGAGGTGCCCTGTGACGAGGAGAAGCTGATCGAGGCCGTGGACCTGGCCAACCGGGACCACGGCGGCACGCTGAAGCTGGCCGAGCACTGCACCTACGAGCTCAGCTTCAGCGACAAGAAGTCCGGCGCCGGCCTGCCGGTCATCCGGCAGGAGATCACGATCAAGGGCAACGACGCCACGATCAAGCGCGACTCCGAGGACGCCTTCCGGATCTTCCGGGTCGTCGACGGCGGCGACCTGACCCTGAAGGACCTCACCGTCAAGGACGGCAACGCCGCCGAATTCAAGTACGGCGGCGCGCCGATGGCCGCCGCGCCCGGCGGGGCGCCCGCCATCCCGACGCCGCCGAAGGGCGAAAAGGGTGACGCCGACGGCGGCGCGATCCTGGTCGAGCGGGGCGGCAGCGCGCACCTGAAGAAGGTCACGCTGACCCGCAACAACGCCGAGGGCAACGGCGGCGCCATCGCCAACTTCGGCCGGGTCGACGTCGAGGAGAGCAAGGTCGAGGACAACCACGCCCAGAAGAACGGCGGCGGGATCTTCAACGTCGGCGTCCTGACGGTCAAGGAGTCCCGCATCGCCAACAACACCGCCGGAAAGAACGGCGGTGGGATCGCCAACGGCGAGGACAAGGGCAAGGGCAAGGACTGGGAGACCAGCTCCTACCCGGGCTCGGAAGGCCGGGACAAGGCCGGCAGCGTGGAGATCTTCAAGACCTCCATCGAGGACAACCGGGCCGGCGAGAACGGCGGCGGTGTCTTCAGCTCGGGCGGGTTCGTGAAGATCGTGCTCTCCGAGATCAAGGGCAACAGCGCCTGCGACAGCGGCGGCGGCATCTACGCCCGCGACACCAACCTCGACCTCGAGAAGGTCCTCGTCGCCAAGAACCACGCCGACAAGGACGGCGGCGGCATCGTCAACACCGGCGGCGAAGAGAAGAAGCGCGAAGCCCTCTCCAGCGACAGCCGCAACAAGGACCGCGAGGACGAGGCCACCGCCACCATCTCCGACAGCAAGATCGTCGACAACAGCGCCGGCCGCTTCGGCGGCGGCATCTTCAACGGCGAAACCGGCCTCTACAAGGTCGAGGACGGCTACCAGGAATGGCCCGAGGGCGAAGGCGACAACGCCACCCTCACCCTCCGGGACACCGAGATCAAGGGCAACACCGCCCTCAACGGCGGCGGCATCTTCAACAACAAGGGCACGGTCACCCTGACCAAGACCCACGTCACCAAGAACACCGCCACCGACAGCTCCAAGAACCACCGCGTCGCCGGCGGCATCCTCAACCACAAGGGCAAGGTCCGCCTCGACGACAAGTCCACCGTGTCCAACAACGACCCGACCAACTGCGCGGGCACCGTCAAGGACTGCTTCAACTGAACCACCACATAACCGCGGGAGCCCCTTTCCGCCGCGTGACGGCGGAAGGGGGCTCCCCTCCCCCTTTCGGCCGCGCCGGTGATGTTCGCCGCCCATGACACCTCCCGGCCCACTCGCGCCGCTCTGCGCTCGCCGCACCACCCACGCCCGAATGTGGGCTTTTTTCGTATAAGAGCACCAGGTGAAGAAGATTCCCATACGGTCATCTTCAGCAGCTACAACCGATTTGTAGCGAAGGCCGCCTCGCCGTGGCGAAGCGACCTTGTCGGTACAAGGAGAGGGCAGAGAGCTCCGATGTCCAACAACCTTCGCAATAACAACGGCGCCACCCGTGAGACCACCTCCCCGATCCGCCGTCGTCGGCTCTGGCTCGCCACCGGCGTCGTGGGTCTGACCGGAGCGGTCAGCCTCGCCGGTGTGGCGTACGCGACCACCGGGGTCACCGGCCCCCACCGGCTCGCCGACGTGAAGTGGTCGACCGCCCAGCAGGTCAAGGACGACGGCGGCGCGCAGGCCGACGAGAACGCCGCGGACGAGTCCGGCCGGGACGGCAAGGACCGGGACAACCGGGACAACAACCGCGGCGAGCGCGGCGACAAGGACCGGGACAACGACGAGCACGGGCGCGTGCGGGAGGTGCCCTGTGACGAGGAGAAGCTGATCGAGGCCGTGGACCTGGCCAACCGGGACCACGGCGGCACGCTGAAGCTGGCCGAGCACTGCACCTACGAGCTCAGCTTCAGCGACAAGAAGTCCGGCGCCGGCCTGCCGGTCATCCGGCAGGAGATCACGATCAAGGGCAACGACGCCACGATCAAGCGCGACTCCGAGGACGCCTTCCGGATCTTCCGGGTCGTCGACGGCGGCGACCTGACCCTGAAGGACCTCACCGTCAAGGACGGCAACGCCGCCGAATTCAAGTACGGCGGCGCGCCGGGCGGCCCCGGTGGGCCGGGCGGCCCGACCGGCCCCGGTCGCGGTGGTCGCGGCGGCCGCGGGGACGACCCGGCGTCGCGGGCGCGGGCGAAGAAGCGCCGGCGGATCAACATGCTGATCGCCGGGTTCGCCGTGTTCGTCATGCTCGCCGGAATGGGCGTGGTCGGCTTCACGTGGTACTCGCAGAAGGTGCTGCTGCCCGAGGACACCATCCCGCCGCTGTCGACCGCCATCTACGACCGCACCGGCAAGACCACCATCGCCAAGGTCGGTGACCAGAACCGGCAGCTGGTCACCATCGACCAGATCCCGGAGTGGGTGCAGCACGCCGTCGCCGCGGCGGAGGACCGGAACTTCTACCGGCACTCGGGTGTGGATTACAAGGGCATCGCCCGGGCCGCCTGGAACAACATCAGCGGCGGCGACAAGCAGGGCGCCTCGACGATCACCCAGCAGTACGCCCGCAACGCGTTCGACAACCTGAACCAGGACACGTACGGCCGCAAGGTGAAGGAGGCGATCCTCGCCTCCAAGCTGAACGACAAGTACGACAAGCGGACGATCATGCAGCACTACCTGAACGTGATCTACTTCGGCCGCGGCGCGTACGGCATCCAGGCGGCGGCACAGACGTACTTCGGCAAGGACGTGTCCAAGCTGACCGTTGCGGAGGCGGCCGTGCTCGCCGCGCTCATCAAGCAGCCCGAACCGAGCACGACACACCAGGGCTACGACCCGGCGGTCAACCCGCAGGCCGCGCTGGACCGGTGGAACTACGTCATCAACGGCATGATCACCGAGAAGTGGCTCGACGCGCCGAACATGCCGCAGCACCCCACCGAGTACCCGACCAAGTCGCTCAAGAAGCCCACGAAGAACAACGGCGGCGGCTTCGGCATCGACACCCCGTACGGCAACGTGGTCAACTACGTCGCGCAGGAGATGCGCGAGATGAACCTCTGCACCGACAACGAGGCCGAGGTCACGCCGAAGAAGCCGCTCTGCTCGAAGGCGCTGAGCCGGGGCGGTTACCGGGTCACCACCACCATCGACACCAAGATCCAGGCGGCGGCGCTCGAGGCGGCCCAGCGGGCCAAGAAGGGCTCCGAGCTCGCCGGGCAGCCGGCGAACCTGATGGCGGCCGTGGTGTCCATCGACCCGAGCAACGGCGAGGTGCGCGCCTACTACGGCGGCGACAACGGCACCGGCACCGACTACGCCGGCAAGAACGTCGACAACGGCGTGGTCAGTGGCGGCCACTCGCCGGGTTCGAGCTTCAAGATCTACACCCTGGCGGCGGCGCTCAAGGAGGGCATCTCCCTCAAGTCGCGGTGGAAGGGCAAGTCGTTCACCCCGGAGGGCATGGAGTTCAAGGTCAGCAACGCCGGCAACGACGCGTCCTGCGGCAACTCCTGCACGCTCGAGCAGTCGACGCTGAAGTCGCTGAACGTGCCGTTCTACTACATCACCGAGAAGATCGGCCCGGACAAGGTGCTCGACATGGCCAAGCAGGCCGGCGTCACCACCATGTGGCGCACCGACACCAACCCGGCCAAGGCGTACGACCTCGTCAAGGCGGACCCGAAGGAACTGGCCCCGGACCCGTTCTTCCACGTGATCGGCTACGGCCAGTACCCGATCACCGTGCTCGACCACGCCAACGGGGTCGCCACCTTCGCGAACCAGGGCGTCTACAACAAGGCGCACTTCATCAAGAAGGTCGAGCAGCAGAACCCGGACACCGGCAAGTGGGACCTCGTCGGGGCCCCCAAGCTGAAGTCGCAGCAGCGCATCCCAAAGGACGTCGTGGCCGACGTCACCTCCGTGCTGGAGGAGTACCCGGCTGCCGTCGGCCGCCGGCTGGACGACGGCCGGAAGGCCGCCGAGAAGACCGGTACCTGGGAGCTCAACTCGAAGACCCTCGACAACGGTGACGCCTGGATGATCGGCTACACGCCGCAGCTCGCCACCGCCGTCTGGGTCGGCAACAAGGGCGACCGCAAGGCGATCAAGGACAAGGACGGCAACAAGATCAGCGGTGCCAAGATGCCCGGCGCCATTTTCCAGCGCTTCATGAACGAGGCGCTCAAGGGCAAGGACAAGATGGACTTCCCGGCGGCCGCGCACATCGGCAAGGACGACGTCGGCAACGGCGAGCAGCCGCCGCCGGACCCGACGCAGCCGGGCCAGCAGCCGGGCTGCGACGACCCGCTGGGCCTGTTCTGTCCGGGCGGCAACCCCGGCGGCGGCAACCCGGGCGGCGGCGGCCCGGGCGGCGGCAACCCGGGCGGTGGCGGCCGCGGCGGTGGCGGCGGCCTGCTGCCGAGCACACCACCGACCCGGCAGAGCTACTGACGCCCACAGCCTGACGACGGCGGCCGGACCACCTGGTCCGGCCGCCGTCGGCGTTTCGCGTACGGGAATTTCTGCCCGCGAGGCGGGACGGCGGGGCCCGGCGTACGGCAGGATGCCTCTCCATGAGCACCGAGTCGACCGCAGGCATCGACGAGAACGGGTCCGACCGGCAACTCCAGCTCGGCGCGTCCCCCGTCGCGCGACGACCTGGAGCCGTCGTGGACCACCCGTCCCGCTCGGACGGTCTCGTCCGCGGCGCCGCCGAGCTGATCGGCGGCCCGCTGGGCGACCACGCCGTCGCCCTGGACCGGCCCGCCGGCCGGGAGGGCCGGTTCTGGACCGCGGCGCGGATCGTGCTGGCCCTGGCCTGCCTGACGCTGGCCCTGCACTGGGTGCAGAAGTCGCCCTGCCAGGACGGCGCCTGGCAGAACAACGTCCAGTACACCCGGATGTGCTACACCGACGTGCTGGCCCTCTACTACGCCGAGGGGCTCAACGAGGGCAAGGTCCCCTACGCCGACCACCCGGTGGAGTACCCGGTGCTGACCGGCTACTTCATGGGCGCGATCGGCCTGCCGGTGCACGCCCTCGGCGTGGACAACCCCGGCATCAACCAGGGGCAGTGGTTCTACAACCTCAACGCGCTGGTGCTCAGCGCGCTCGCCGTCGCCACCGTCGCGGTCATCCTCAGCCTGCGGCGCCGCAGACCGTGGGACGCGGCCCTCTTCGCGCTCTCACCGGCCCTGGTGCTCACCGCCACCGTCAACTGGGACCTGCTCGCCGTCGGGCTGGCCGCCTTCGGGCTGTGGGCCTGGGCGCGCACCCGACTCGACCTCACGGGCGTCCTGCTGGCCGGTCTCGCCGGGGTGCTGCTCGGCCTCGGCGGCGCGGCGAAGCTGTGGCCACTGTTCATCCTCGGGCCGATCCTGGTGCTCGCGATCCGCGCCGGCCGCATCCTGCCCGCCGTCGTGTCCGTCGGCACGGCCGCGCTGACGGTGGTGGTGGTGAACCTGCCAGTCGCGATCCCCTACCCCGAGAGCTGGGGCAGGTTCTTCGACCTGAACACCACCCGGCCGATCGACTGGGGCACGCTCTGGTACATCGGCCGCTACCTCGACGGCAGGATCAGCCCTTCCAGGCCCGGTGACCTCGGGCCCTTCGAGTGGCTGAACGTGCACATCTCCGCCCTCAACTGGCTGTCGTACCTGCTCTTCGGCCTGGCCTGCCTCGGCGTGACCGCGCTGGCGCTGCTCGCCCCGCGCCGGCCCCGGCTCGCCCAGCTGGCCTTCCTGGTGGTCGCCGCCTTCCTGATCTTCAGCAAGGTCTGGTCCCAGCAGTTCGTGCTCTGGCTGCTCCCGCTCGCGGTGCTCGCCCGGCCGCGCTGGGGTGCCTTCCTGGCCTGGCAGGTCGCCGAGGTCTGCTACTTCGCCGCCTTCTACGGCGAGCTGCTGGGGGCGGCCACCACCCGGCCGGTCTTCCCCGAGGGGGTCTTCGTGCTGGCCGCCAGCCTGCGCCTGATCACCGTGGCGGTGCTCTGCGGCTTCGTGATCCGGGACATCCTGCGCCCCGAGCGCGACGCGGTCCGGGACACCTACGCCGACGACCCGGACGGCGGGGTGCTCGACGGCGCCGAGGACGCGCCCTGGTACCAGCGCTGGCGGCACCGCCCCGCCGCCGTCGACCGTCCCGCCGAGCCGGTCACCGCCTGACCGGGACGCCGGTCAGAGGCGGTAGACCACCGCGTCGCCGACCTCTTCCCGGGTCACGCCCAGCCCGTCGACCGGCCGGTCGAGCATCCCCTCCCACGGGGTGCCGCCCAGCCGGTCGCGGAGCACCACCACGTTCTTCACGCCCAGCCGGCGCAGGTAGTCGACGCTGCCGAAGTCGGGGAAGCCGACCGTGGCCTCGCGTACCTGGGCCTGGGAGTTCGGGGTGAAGCCGCTGCCGCCGTTGACCATCCGCTGGAACCGGTCGGTCGACCAGAGCATCACCGGCTGGTCCAGGTTCTGGCTGCTCGGCAGCACCAGCATCGGGCCGTCCACGGTGCGCATCACCGCCGGCTGTCGCGGTACCACGGGGTGCGGGGTGACGTTCAACCCCTCCACCACGACCAGCAGCAGCGGCACCAGCGTGGCCAGCCGCAGCCACGGGCCCGGCCACGGCGGGACCCGCTCGGCGGCGAGCTCGCGTACCCGGGCGCAGAACGCGGTCACCGCGCCGGCCGCGAGCAGGCCGAGCAGGAGGGTGGCCCAGAGCATCATCCGGCCCGGCGTCCGCAGCCCGTTCCAGCCCGGCAGGTGCTCGAAGAGCGGCACGTAGGTGAACCGGCCGTGGAGGAACCGGGTGCCCATGGCCAGCGCCATCGTGACCAGCACCCCGGCCAGCAGGAAGAGCCGGTGGCGGACCCGCCAGACCGAGAAGAAGAGCCCGCCGGCGGCCAGCGCGTAGAGCACGAAGCCCGGCAGCAGCGTCATCTCGGGGTGCCAGGGCAGCGCGGCCCTTGCCCCCTCGTGCAGCTCACCCCAGATGCGCGACTCGGCGGGGGCGGTGAAGAACCCGCTGGCCGGCGGCGAGTAGAGCTGGATCTCGCCGAGCGTCCGCGCCGCGTTCGGGTGCAGCTCGGCCACCTTGAAGTACGGCACGGCCAGCGCGGCGCCCACCGCGGCGAAGACCAGCCCGCCGAGCAGGTCGGCCAGGAACAGCCGCCGGCCGAACGGGCGCTTCACCCGGCGCCGCCGCACGAACCAGACGACCGCCGAGACCAGCACGACACCGGCTAGCAGGTACGCGAACGGCAGCCCGATGCCGAAGCCGAGGCTGAGCTGCCAGGCGGCCACCAGCCAGCCGGCGAACGCCCAGCCGGCGTGCCGGCGCCGCGGCCGGTAGCCGTGCCGCAGCGACCAGCCGTGACCCCGGGCCAGCATGGCCAGCGCCAGCGGGATGCCGCCGTTGGAGATGATGTGCAGGTGCCCGGCCTGGGCCAGCAGCCACGGGGCGTACGTGTAGCTCGCCCCGGCCACCGCGCCGCCGATCCGGCCCGCGCCGAGCTGCCGCGCCAGCGCGTACGCCCCGAACGTGGCGAGCGCGTGGGCCAGCACGAACATGATGTTGTAGCGCAGCAGGGCGTCCTCGGGGCCGACCCCGATCATGCCGGCCGGGGCGTACCCGAGCAGCGTGTCGGAGAAGGCGAAGCTCCACGGCTCCGGGAAGAACGTGTTCGAGCTCCACAGCTGCCCCGGGTCGGTCAGCAGGATGTGCCCGGACCAGGCCAGCTGCCACGACTGGAGGCTCGGGTCCCAGTAGTCCTGCGGCAGGGTGTAGCGCGGGTAGCGCAGCGTGGGCCAGGTCATCAGCACGGCCAGCGCCAGTGAGGCGACGGCGGCCAGGGTCCACTCGTGCACCACGAACCGGCCCACCGCGCGGACCGCCCGGCGGGGCCGGGTCAGCACCGGGTCGGGGGCGGGACCGAACGCGGTCCAGGGGTCGCCGGGCTGCTCCCCGTCCTTGTCGTGGCTCTTCGCCTGGTCGCCGGTCCCAGGCTTGCCCGCCTCGGCCTCGTCGTCCGTCTCGGCCTTGCCGTCCTTCTCGGCCTCGGCGACCTCGGCCTTGCTGGGCTCGGCGCTGCTGTCGGGCCCGATCTTGTCGGTTCCGGCGTTGTCGCCGCTCCTGGCCTTGCCGCCGGTGTCGGCCCTGCCGTTGGGTGCGGCCTTGTCCGCACCCGCGCCGTCCGCGCCGGCCCGGGCGGTCGTGTCGCTGCCGCCCGCCGCGTCAGGCGTCGCGTCGGGCCGGGCATCGCCGGTGGCCGGCCGCGGGGCGCTGCCGGCCCGGCCGCCGGGCGCGTCGGACTGCTCGGTCGTCATGCCGCGGCGCCCAGCTGCCCGCGCAGGAAGGCGATGTCGGCGGCCTGGCCCTCGACGCCGCCGGGGGTCTCCACGATCACCGGCGCGCCCGCCGCCCGGATCACCGCGACCACCAGCTCCGGGTCGATCGTCCCGCCGGTCAGGTTGTCGTGCCGGTCCTGGCCGGAGTTGAACGTGCCCTTGGAGTTGTTCGCGTGGATCAGGTCGATCCGGCCGGTGATCGCCTTCACCCGGTCGACCAGCCCCAGCAGCTCCTCGCCCCCGGCGTGGGCGTGGCAGGTGTCGAGGCAGAAACCCACCTCGTAGTCGCCGAGCGCGTCCCAGAGCCGGGCCAGCGCGTCCAGGTGCCGGGCGCAGGCCTTGTCGCCGCCGGCGGTGTTCTCGATCAGGATCGGGAGCGGGAAACCCCCGGAGTCCGCCGCGTACGCGAAGGTCTTGCGCCAGTTGTCGAAGCCGACGGCGAGGTCGTCACCGGCGTTGACATGGCCACCGTGCACGATCAGCCCTCTGGCGCCGACCGCCGCCGCCGCGGCGGCGTGGCCGAGCAGCAGCTTGCGGCTCGGGATGCGGATCCGGTTGTTCAGCGTGGCCACGTTGATCACGTACGGCGCGTGCACGTAGAGGTCGACGTCGGCGGCGCGCAGGCGCTCGGCGTCCTCCCGCGGCTTCGGGGCCTTCCAGCCCTGGGGATCGGCGAGGAAGAACTGCACCGCCTCGGCGTCCCGGGCGGACGCCTCGGCCAGCGGGTCGGTCGGATCGACGTGGGCTCCGATTCGCATGCAGGGCAGCCTACGTCGCGCCTCCGACGCACGGGGTTCCCGCGCGCGGGGGGTTGCGTGTACGGATCGCGTCACCACCCGGCCCGGCGGTCGTTGTCCGAGGTGGGATCGATGGCCGACGCTCCACCCGGACGCGGGTCCACAGCGCGCACGGGTGAAGGGGAGGCCCCCGGCAACGGGACGCCCCGCCGTGCGGCCCGGCACGACGGGGCGGGATCCGGCTCGTCAGACCCGACCGGCTCGTCACCGAGTGAGCTGGGGTGAATTCCTCCATTTCCCCCAAGAGGTGACGAGAGCCATTGTATGGTCAGAGCAGGTGACAACACGATAAAGCTCCGCGGGGCGTCCTCGATCCAACCTCATCGGTGTGGTCGTTCCTCCCCAGGTCCCACCCAAGGAATGCGGACGGGACGCCCCGCGGCCCTGTGGACAGGGGCCCATCTTCCGGTACGCGAACCGGAGATGGGCCCCTGTCGCCGCGCCCGGAACGCCGTGGACGACCGGCCCGGGCATGATCGTCCGGACCGGGTATCCTGGTCCGGTTGTCCGCGTCCGGCCGGGTTCCCCCGGCACCGGTCACGGCAGCGACGCACGACCTCCTGCCACGGAAGGACCGTGGCCGCTTAGCCCACAGGAGGTGAGCACGTCTTGCGTCATTACGAAGTCATGGTGATCCTCGACCCCAGCCTCGAGGAGCGCACCGTCGCCCCGTCGCTCGACACGTACCTGAACGTGATCCGGACCGCGGGTGGCTCGGTGGAGAAGACCGACGTGTGGGGCCGCCGGCGCCTCGCGTACGAGATCAACAAGAAGGCCGAGGGCATCTACGCCGTCATCGACCTCCAGGCATCGCCGGAGGCCGTGGCTGAGCTGGACCGTCAGCTCCGACTCAACGAGTCGGTGCTGCGCACCAAGGTCATCCGTCCGGAGATGCGCTGAGCATCTAGACCCGGTACGTCCGGATCAAGCCTCATCGACGCTGTCGGAGGGCTCTGAGAGCCTGTACGGCACAGAGATGAGTGCGCGAGGAGATGGTCATGGCAGGAGACACCACCATCACGGTCATCGGCAACCTGACCGATGACCCCGAGTTGCGGTTCACCCCCTCCGGGGCGGCGGTCGCCAAGTTCCGGGTCGCCTCGACGCCCCGCTTCATGGACAAGGCGTCCGGCGAGTGGAAGGACGGCGAGCCGCTGTTCCTCTCGTGCACGGTCTGGCGGCAGGCCGCCGAGAACGTCGCCGAGTCGCTGCAGCGCGGCGCCCGGGTGATCGTGTCCGGCCGGCTGCGTCAGCGGTCGTACGAGACGCGCGAGGGTGAGAAGCGCACCGTCATCGAGCTGGAGGTCGACGAGATCGGCCCGTCCCTGCGCTACGCCACGGCGAAGGTGCAGAAGATGTCCCGCTCGGGCGGCGGTGGCGGCGGCTTCGGTGGTGGTGGCCAGGGTGGCGGCGGAGGCAACTTCGACGACCCCTGGGCCTCGGCTGCGCCGGCTCCCTCGCGCGGTGGTTCGGGCGGAAACTTCGACGAGGAGCCCCCGTTCTAATGGCGCCGAGCGCCCGCGATCGCAAACCAGGAGCAAGAGCAATGGCCAAGGCTGCGGCACTTCGCAAGCCGAAGAAGAAGGTGAACCCGCTCGACAAGGACGGGATCACCTACATCGACTACAAGGACACCGCGCTGCTGCGCAAGTTCATCTCCGACCGCGGCAAGATCCGCGCTCGACGGGTGACCGGCGTGACCTCGCAGCAGCAGCGGCAGATCGCCCGTGCGGTCAAGAACGCCCGCGAGATGGCGCTCCTGCCGTACACGGCCACGGCCCGCTGAGAGGAGGCACCGACATGAAGATCATCCTGACTCAGGAGGTGTCCGGCCTCGGTGCCCCGGGCGACATCGTCGAGGTGAAGGACGGCTACGGCCGTAACTACCTGCTTCCGCAGGGCTTCGCGATCGCCTGGACCAAGGGCGCGGAGAAGCAGGTCACGGTCATCAAGCGGGCCCGCGCGGCCCGGGAGATCCGCGACCTCGACCACGCCAGAGAGGTCAAGGCCCAGATCGAGGGTCTGAAGGTCAACCTGAAGGCCCGCGCCGGCGACGGCGGCCGGCTCTTCGGCTCGGTCACCTCGGCCGAGATCGTCGACGCCGTCAAGGCGGCCGGCGGCCCGACCCTGGACCGTCGTCGGCTGGAGCTGCCCAGCCACATCAAGTCGCTCGGCGCCTACCCGGTCAGCATCCGGCTGCACCCCGAGGTGACCGCCAAGTTCGACCTGAACGTGGTCAACGGCTGACACCCACAGCACGACGGAAGGGCCCGCACCGACATTCGGTGCGGGCCCTTCCACATCTCCGGACGCGGACGCCGGTCGCCGCGTCACCCGATCGGCTGGCCCGTCACCGCGCTGATGATCACAGTGGAGAGGCCGCCACCCACCACGGCCGCCGCCAGCGCCACCGTCGCCGACCGCCAGGTCGTGCCGACCCGGCGCAGCACCACCGCCACCACGAGACTGCTCAGCAGGGCCAGCCCGAACCGCGGCGCGCCCGCCAGCAGCGAGGCGACCGCGTGCGCCCGCGGTGAGTCACAACCGCCCCCGGTGATGTCGGTGACGCACCCCGCCGGCGGCTGACCGTCG
Organism: Micromonospora sp. MH33; assembly: GCF_003013775.1. NCBI lineage: Bacteria > Bacillati > Actinomycetota > Actinomycetes > Micromonosporales > Micromonosporaceae > Micromonospora > Micromonospora sp. MH33. The sequence continues at coordinate 23,375 of NZ_MUYZ01000022.1, read as the reverse complement.
AGGAACAGCAGCCCGACGAAGAGCAGCAAGGCCGGCACCAGATAGCACGCGGCCGTGTAGACCAGCGGCCGCAGCGGCCCACCCGGATCGGGGTCCAGCAGGTCGTCCTCCAGCCGGCGGCTCCACGAACCGCCGCCGATGGTCTCCACCCGCTGCCGCAGCGTCGACGCCCCGGCCCGTCCCGCCCCCACCGGCTCCACCGCCCGGCGACGCGGCGCCGGCCGCGGCGCGGTGTAGGCGACCATCGGTGACCGGGGGGCCGACGGCGGTGTCTCCGTCCAGCGGGGATCGTCACCGGCCAGCCGCGTCCCGGACCAGAACCCCTCGGCCTGCTCCGGCGACGCCCAGCCCTCCCGGACCGGCACCGGCGGCGCCGTCCGGTCCCACGCGTCGACCTCCGCGTACCGGTCCCCGGCCCCGGTCTCCCGGGCCCGGTCCCACTGGCCCGTGTCGGCGTACCGGTCCCACTGGCCGGTGTCCGTGAACCGGTCCCATTCGCCGGTCTGCTCCGTCCGGTCCCAGCGGCTCTCCGCCTGCTCCCACCGGCCGGCGGGGGAAGGACGGCCCCACGCGTGCACGCCCGACGCGTCCCACGGGTCGACCGCCGGCCGCTCCGCCGGATCCGGCTCCGCCGCTCGGCCCCGCTCCCACGGGTCCACCGCCGGCCGCGACCACGAATCCGCCGCCGCGCGCCGGCTCCGCCGGGTCGGCCGCTCGGCGGCCCACCGGTCACCGTCGTCACCCGACGCGGGCCCCTCCTCCAGGCCCGACCAGGTCACCTGCGGTCGCTGGGTCGCCGCGCGTCGCGGCCGGCTCCGCGGGGCCACCCCGGAGACCGGCTCGCCCTCGATCCCGTCGGCCCGCCGGCTTCCGACGTACCCCTGGTCCTGCGGGGTCTCCAGGGTCCACTCGGCGGTGTGCTCCGACACCGGGCCGGAACCGATGGCCCGCAGGTCACGGCGGTCGTCCTCGCGGCGCCAGCCCGCGTCCGCCCGCCAGCCCCCACCCGGGTACGGCGGCTCGACGTCCGCACCGTCGTCGGGAGCGGCGTGGCGGCCCCCGCCGTCCGCCCGGCGGATCCCGGACTCCAGCGCCCACCGGGGAAGATAGCTGTCGACCGGCTCGCCCTGGCCGCGCTCGACGGCACGCCGGCGGCTCGGTGTGCGGTGGCTCTCGGGGGCGGACGACTCGACCGGGAACTGGTCCGCGGGAGCGTCCCAGGAGGCGCTCGGCCGGCGCTCGCGCGGGCTGTCCTCCCCGCTTCCCCAGTCCCGGTGTCTCACGGCCGGAGCGTGACCCTTCTCAACCGAAAGTGCAATCCGCTGTCCAGGTGTAGCCGTTCGCAGAGATAGTACGGGACGAACGTCGCCAAGGCTCGACCCGAAATCTTCCGTCCACAGGGTGGGGATCGTAAAACCGCAGGTCAGCATCGAGGAGCCCGGAATTCCCCATCACTTATCCACACCCTGTGCACACCCTCCGCACATGCCTGTCCACCGGTGTCCACAGGTTGTCCCGAGGCTCGTCCACCGGTGCTGTTGAGGGTCTGAGCTCGGGTTCCGTATCGTGGCCCCCGACCGTCCGGGCGATGGCCCCCGATCGACCGGAGGGTCGTCGGAAGTTGTCACACCCCGGCGGTAGAGCTGGATCCGATCCGACGCAGCAAGGGGGGACCCGTGTCGGTCACCGACGAGACGCGCTCGGAGCGGGCCGGGGGGCAATCCCCCGCACCCGCGCAGCGGGACGGCCAGTTCGAGAAGACCCCGCCCCAGGACGTGGCCGCCGAGCAGTGCGTCCTCGGCGGCATGCTGCTCTCCAAGGACGCCATCGCGGACGTCGTCGAGATCCTCAAGTCGAACGACTTCTACCGCCCGGTGCACGCCACCATCTTCGACGCGATCCTCGACATCTACGGCCGGGGTGAGCCCGCCGACCCGATCACCGTTGCCGCCGCGCTCGCCGACTCCGGCGACCTGGCCAGGATCGGTGGCGCGCCCTACCTACACACACTGATCGCCAGTGTCCCCACCGCGGCCAACGCGGCGTACTACGCCCGCATCGTCGGTGAGCGGGCGGTGCTGCGCCGGCTGGTCGAGGCCGGCACCAGGATCGTCCAGCTGGGCTACGGCACCGGCCAGGGCGGCAGCCGGGACGTCGACGACATCGTCGACCTCGCCCAGCAGGCCGTCTACGAGGTGACCGAGAAGCGGGTCAACGAGGATTTCGCCGTCCTGGCCGACATGCTCCAGCCGACGCTCGACGAGATCGAGGCGGTGGGCGCCCAGGGTGGGGTGATGAGCGGTGTGCCAACCGGGTTCAGCGACCTCGACCGCCTGCTCAACGGCCTGCACCCGGGTCAGCTCATCATCGTGGCCGGCCGACCTGGCTTGGGCAAATCGACCGCATCTATGGACTTTGCCCGAAATGCCGCTATCCGCTTCAACCAGGCGTCGGCGATCTTCTCGCTGGAAATGAGCAAGGTCGAGATCGTCATGCGACTCCTCTCGGCCGAGGCGCGCGTACCGCTGCACGTGCTGCGCAGCGGCCAGCTCTCCGACGACGACTGGACCAAGCTGGCCCGCTGCATGGGCGAGATCAGCGAGGCGCCGCTCTTCGTCGACGACACGCCGAGCATGAACCTGATGGAGATCCGGGCCAAGGCCCGGCGGCTCAAGCAGAAGCACGACCTCAAGCTGATCGTGGTCGACTACCTCCAGCTGATGACCTCGCCGAAGCGCACCGAGAGCCGGCAGCAGGAGGTCGCGGACCTGTCCCGTGGCCTGAAGCTGCTGGCCAAGGAGGTCGAGTGCCCGGTGATCGCGGTGAGCCAGCTGAACCGTGGCCCGGAGCAGCGCACCGACAAGCGTCCTCAGTTGTCCGATTTGCGTGAATCGGGTTCAATTGAGCAGGATGCTGACGTCGTCCTGCTGCTGCACCGCGACGACTACTACGACAAGGAGTCGCCGCGCGCCGGTGAGGCGGACTTCATAATCGCCAAGCACAGGAATGGCCCGACCGACACGGTGACCGTGGCCGCGCAGCTGCACCTGTCCCGCTTCGTCGACATGGCCATCGTCTGAGCCGTACCGGACGAGCCGTCAGCCGAGCAGGGGGAACCAGCCGGCGGCCTCGCCCAGTTCCAGCCGGTCGCGGTCGGTGAGCGGCACCCGGCCGGTGGCCTTGAGCAGGTAGTCCCGGTCGTCCCAGCCGGTCGGCCGGACCGCGTCGTCGCTGAGTAGTCCGTCCACGGTGGCCACCGCCACCCGCGTCGGCGCGGTGGCGGGGAACGGGGCGTCCGGCAGGTCCACCACCAGGTCCAGGTGATGGATGACCGCCTCGGTGGTCAGGGTGGCGAGGAGATCGGGTACGCGCAGGACGTGCCCCTGCGTGGTCACGTACCCGTCGGGGTCCGCGGCGGCGGCCGCCCGGACGGCGGCGGGGGCGGTGTCGGACCAGATCCGCACCACTCCGCTGGGCCGGTCGAAGGCGGCGGCCGAGCGGCGGGCCCACCAGGCGTGCTTCACGCTCGCCTCGTCGTCACCGCCCGGGGTGAACGCGCGCCAGTAGCTGACGTCGTCCACGTCGGCCGGGCCGGGTGCCGGGCTGGCGAGGGCGACCAGCGCCCGTTGCGCGTCGCAGAGCACGTGGAAGAGCAGGTCGGCGACGAGCCAGCCCCGGCAGCGGGTGGGTCGTTGCAGGCCGGCGTCGTCGAGTCGGGTCACGACGGCGGTGATGCCGTCGTACGCCTGCGCCAGCGCCTCGTGCTGCCGGATCGCGGTCATGTCGTGCAGCCTGCCACGGCGGGGCGGAGCCGGCACGACGCCGACGCCGGGCCGGTGGGTCGCCGGCCCGGCGTGGCGACGGTCAGTCGAACAGTTCGCCGAGGAAGCCGCCGTGCTTCTTCTTGCGGCGGTAGTGACCGTGGTAGCCGTAGTGCTGCTGGCCGTGGCCGTACGCGGGCTGCGGGTAGCCGTGGCCGGGCGGCGGCGGAGGGGGCGGGGGGACGGCGCCGTAACCGGGCTGGTGCGGAGCCGCGGCGGGCGGGGGCGGCGGGGGCGGGGCGTAGCCGCCGGCGGCCGGGGCGGCCTGCCGCGGGCCGTGCTGCTGGTTCCAGTTCGACTCGGCCTCGAACAGCTTTTCGAGTTCGCCGCGGTCGAGGAAGATGCCGCGGCATTCGCCGCACTGGTCGATGACTACTCCGCTGCGCTCGTACTGGCGCATCTCTCCGTGGCATTTGGGACAGGTGAGCTGCATGACACCGAAGGTACCCGGTGGATTCACGCGGTGGCGGTGAGCGCCTGCGTCACCTCGTCGTCGGAGACCTCGTGGAAGTCGTCGTAGTACGCACCGACCGCGGCGAAGTCGGGTGGGATCTGGGCGCAGACCACCTGGTCGGCCTCGGCGGCGAGCATCTCGTACGCCTGGTCGGAGCCGACCGGGACGGCCACCACCACGCGGGCGGCGCCCAGGTGCCGGGCGACCTGCACGGCGGCGCGGGCGGTGGCGCCCGTGGCCAGTCCGTCGTCGACGATGACGGCGGTGCGTCCGGTCAGGTCGAGCTGCGGGCGGCCGCCCCGGTAGAGCCGCTCGCGGCGGTCCAGTTCGGTCTGCTCGCGCCGGCGTACCTCGGACCGCTCGTCCTCGCCGATCCGGCCGGCGACCATCTCGTTGAGCACCTGCACCCCGCCGGGGCCGAGCGCGCCGTACGCCACCTCGGGGGCCCAGGGCACCCCGAGCTTGCGGACCACCAGCACGTCCAGTGGTGCGCCGAGCCGTTCGGCGATCACCCGGGCGACGGGTACGCCGCCGCGGACCAGCCCGAGGACGATGACGTCGGGTTGGCCGGCGAGGTCGCTGAGCCGGTCGGCGAGCATCCGTCCCGCCTCGGCCCGGTCTCGGTAGGTGGTCATGCCTCAGGTCTACGCCCTCCGGCCGGGCCGTGCCGGCCAGTTCCCGGAAAGCCGGTCAGGGGGCGACCTCGGGGCGGCGCTCGGCGAGCGCCAGGGCGGGGGCGGTGACCAGCAGGGCGATGGGGTAGAGCAGGTAGCCGAAGCGGGTCGAGGGCATCAGCAGGATCGCGGCGAGCAGCCCGTACCCGCAGATCAGCGCGGTGGCGGCGGCGGTGCGCGGCGGGCGGCGCAGCAGCCGGACGGCGATCGCCACCGCGACGGCGACGAGCAGCGCGGCGGCGACCACCCGGCCGGCGGGCAGCGCGCTCGCGATCAGGTGGCCGGGGAACGGGGACTGCGCGGGGCTGGTCACCAGCCCGTGCCCGAGCGGGAAGCGCAGCACGTTCTCCACCAGGGCGTCGCGGTCGACCAGCAGCACGGGGAGCAGCGCGAGGACCGGCAGGCCGAGGGCGCCCAGGGCGGTGCGCAGGCCCGCCCGGCGGGTGACGGCCCAGCAGACCAGCACGACCGCCACCGGCCAGGCGAAGAGCTTCAACGCGCCGGCCACGCCGACCGCGAGGCCCGCGCGGCCGGGCCGGCCGGCGGCGGCGAGGGCCAGGGCGAGCAGGCAGAACGCGAGTACGGGCAGGTCGTCGCCGCCCGTGGCCAGGGTGAGCGCGCAGACCGGCAGGACGGTGGCCGCCTGCACGGCGCGCAGCACGGCGGCGTCCCGCCGGGGGGCGCCGGGGCCGGCGGTGGCCCGCAGGGTGAGCACGGCGGCGGCCAGCGCCAGCGCGGTGACCAGGGCGAACCAGACCCGCGCATCGGTCCACCAGGCGTCGGCGGCGGCCCGGGGCAGCCCGAACAGCGCCATCCCGGGCTGGTAGGGGGTGTAGCCGAGCAGTTGCTCGCCGGGGGGCAGGGCGGCGATCGCGTCGTGCCCGAGGTAGGGGGTGCCGTGCTCGGCGAGCCGCGCGCCGGCGTGCTCGACCACGATCACCTCCTCCTGCGCCCGGTCGGTCCGTCCACCGGCCCGCTGGATGCTCTGCGCGACGACCGGCAGCAGGGCGGTGGTGGCCCAGGCGAATCCGGTGACCGCCCAGCGGGCGGGCAGGCCGGCGAGGGGGGTGCCGGCGCGCCGGCGCCGGGCCAGGAGTTGGCCGGCGGCGGCGAGCGCCGCCAGCGCGTACCCGATGGTGGCGAGCGTGCCCCAGGCGCGGTGCGGCAGCAGCGTGGAGGTGGCGGCGGTGACCGCGGCGAACACCGCGGAGACGGCGTAGAGGCCCAGGTCGAGGGGGAGGCCGCCGCCGGCGGTGTAGACCGGCGCTGCCGGCCGACCTGCGGATCTTGGTGGCTTGCCGTGGTCAGGGAGCGGGGGTGGCGGTGCGGTTGCGACCGCCGCCGGTGCGGCGGCCGGGCAGGCGGATCACCGCGCCCGCGTCGTGCAGCGGCGGCGCGAGGGCCCCCGGTCGGCCGCCGGCACCCCGCTGGAGGGCGGCGAGCAGCGTGCCGGACGGCAGCGGCCGGGCGAACAGGTGGCCCTGCCCGGCGGCGCAGCCCAGCTCCCACAGGGCCCGCCGCTGCGGCTCGCTCTCCACGCCCTCGGCCACCACGGTCAGGTCGAGGCTGCGGCCCAGGTCCAGGGTGGAGCGGATCACCGCGGCGGCCTCGGCCGTGCTCTCCATCGCGGTGACGAAGCTCCGGTCGATCTTCAGCTCGTGCACCGGGATCCGGGAGAGCAGAGAGAGGGAGGAGTAGCCGGTGCCGAAGTCGTCCAGGGCCAGCCGTACGCCGGAGTCGCGCAGCCGGCTGAGCACCCGGTCGACCACGTCGAGCTGGCTGAGTGTCAGGGTCTCGGTCAGCTCCAGCACGAGCCGGTCCGGCGGCAGGTCGTGCGCCCGCAGCCGGGCCAGCACCGCCCCGGGGAAGCGGGCGTCGAGGAGGCTGCGCGGCGACACGTTCACCGAGACGGGCAGGTCGAAGCCGGCGTCCCGCCAGGAGCCGGCGGCGATCAGCGCCTGGTCGAGGATCGCCTCCGCGAAGGCGGGCAGCAGCCCGGAGCGCTCGACCGCCTCCAGGAACCGCAGCGGGTCGATCATGCCGTGCGTCGGGTGGTGCCAGCGGGCCAGCGCCTCCGCGCCGATCACCTCGCCGCTGCCCAGGTCGACGATCGGCTGGAAGTTGACGGTGAACTCGTGGTCGGCGACCGCCCGGGGCAGTTCGCCGCCGAGGGTGAGCCGGCCCAGGTCGGCGGTGTCGCGGGTCGGGGCGTAGGTGGCGATCCGCTGGCCGGTCCGCTTGGCCTGGTACATCGCCACGTCGGCGCGGCGCAGCAGCTCGGGCATCCCGCCGCTGGCCGGCGCGACCGCGATGCCGCCGCTGGCCTCCACGCTGATCCGCATGCCGTCCAGGTCCAGCGGCTCGTGCAGCGCGGCCAGCAGCGCCTCGGCGCGGTGCGCGGCGATCGCCGGGGCGGGCAGGCCGCGCAGCAGGACGGCGAACTCGTCGCCGCCGAGCCGGGCCACCAGGTCGTCAGGGCGGGCCGCGCCGCGTAGGCGGTCGGCGACCTGCGTCAGCACGCGGTCGCCGGCGCCGTGCCCGAGGGTGTCGTTGACCTCCTTGAAGTGGTTGAGGTCGATCAGCACCAGCGCGGTGACGCCGTCGGCGTGCCGGTTGGCGAGCTGCTCGGTGCCCTCGTCGAGCAGGTGCCGCCGATTGGAGAGCCCGGTGAGCGCGTCATGGGTGGCGGCGTACGCGTGCTCGTCGGCGATCCGGGCCAGCTCGGCGTACGCCTGGGCGTTGCGGACCGCGGTGCAGAGCGCCGAGGCGAAGGTACGCAGGGTGTACTGCTCCCGCTCGGACAGCTCGACCGGCCCGGCGAACCGCAGCCGCAGCACCCCGAGGTCCACCGCTCGGTCGTGTCCCTCCAGCGCGACCGGCATGACCCTGCCGTCCACCGTGCTGGGCTCGGGGGCCGCCCCGTCGTACGCGATGCCACCGGCGTTGCCGCGGACCGTGCGTCGCCGATCGCGCAGCTCGATCTCGACCTCGTCGGCCGAGAAGAGCTCGGCGGCCTCGGTGACGGCGGTGGTCAGCACCTGGTCGAGGTCGACCACGTTGAGTGCGTCGGTGGCCCGGGCGAGTCGCTGCCAGGCGTGCTGCTCGGTGCGGGTGCGGATCCGGGTCGAGTAGGCCAGGTGCAGACTGAGCACCAGCGGCGGCACGGCGAGCAGCAGCCGTGGGTCGACCGACAGGATCGCCAGGGTGCAGGCGGTGACCACGAACCGGACGGCGAAGCCCGCGATCCGCAGGTCGAGGTTGGTGCGGAACTGACGACGTACCTGGGTGCCGGAGGCGAGAGCGATGACCGGGATGGCCAGCAGGTCGTCGACGAATGCGACGACCAGGTAGGCGATGCCGAGGGGCGCCAGCATCACCAGTGGGTGCTGGCCGGGCCACGTCCAGTCCAGCAGACCGAGGACGGTGCCGGCGCCGGCGGCGACCAGGACGTTCTTCCCCACGCCGAAGGCGATCTTGATCGGCGACAATCGCAAGGATGCGAGGGCGATGCCGACGGCGGTGCAGAGCACGACCCAGTGCACCGACATGATCGCGGCGCCGATGACGATGGCGGTTTCATTCCAGCTGATCGACTGAGTCGTGGACCGGATCCGGATCCGTGCCTTGACGAGGGTGCCGACCGCGATCATGAAGGTCAGCATGGTGAGAGTTGCGACGTCGTAGGCGGACCTCGGAGGTTCCCTGAGGAGTGCGCCGGGGAGCGACGCCACCACGACGACAGTTGCCACCACGACGACGAGACCGACCAGCAGCCGCAGCCGCCTGTCGGTCTCGATCTCACGTCGCTGGGAAAGAGTCACACCGCTCCCAGGTACTGCGCCGGCTGTGGCAAGAGACTACCTCGGACGCCGGTGGTCCTGGATCCGTTTTCAGTTCCAGTCGGTACCGCGCATGTTGCCCGCCTCCTTCGACCCCCGGCGCCTCGACAATTTGGGCGCCCCTTCAGACGAAAAGCAGCTTAGGTCAGGAAGGTGGCGTTTAGAAGGCATATATGTAACTATATGCAATATCAGCGAATACGATGGCTTATCACGACTTTGTGTTCACGGAATGTGTGCGGAGCGCGTCGGGTCCTCCCCTTTCTGTGTCCGATCAACTGCGGAACGCGTTCCCGGTCCGGACTGCCCTGTCGTGCTGCTCACCAGTCTCGCCGTTCGCCGGCGGTTGCTCATCCACGCTTCAGTCCGACTCCTTCCCGAAGCAGTGGAAGCGGCGCGACCGAGGGGCGCCCAGTCATTGCTTCAAGTGCCTATGGCGCTGCGTTCCGTGGGCGAAAGGCCCGTCCATATCGACCACCGAGGAATCCCGAACACCTAATCGAAACAGGAACGGCGAGGTTGGGCAAAGAACGCGCACGGTGAGCGGGCGGTTCCCCTTCTGTCAAGGCGGAGGAATTGACAGCGCTCGACAGGTCGCCCCCGCCGTCAGTGAAGGATGAGATGCCCCGAAGGCTCCGCGGGCGCGACGGCCCTCCGCCGGGGCCGCTGCTGCGGTCGTTCGACGGATAGGCTCGCGGCCGTGACCGAACCCGCGCAGCTCACCCACGTCGACCCGGCCGGCGCGGCCCGGATGGTCGACGTCTCCGCCAAGCCGGTGTCCGGCCGGCTCGCGGTCGCCGCCGGCCGGCTCCGCACCACCGCCGAGGTGGTCGAGTTGCTGCGTCGCGACGGCCTGCCCAAGGGAGACGCGCTGGCGGTCGGCCGGCTCGCCGGGATCATGGGGGCCAAGCGCACCCCTGACCTGATCCCGCTCTGCCACCCGATCGCCCTGCACGGCGTCACCGTCGACCTGCGTCTCACCGACGACACGGTCGAGATCACCGCTACGGCGAGGACCGCCGACCGGACGGGGGTCGAGATGGAGGCCCTCACCGCGGTGGCCGTCGCCGGGCTCGCCCTGGTCGACATGGTCAAGGCGGTCGACCCGGCGGCCTCGGTGGAGGCCGTCCGGGTGCTGCGCAAGGAGGGCGGCAAGACCGGCGAGTGGGTCCGGCCGGAGGACCGGCCGTGATCCGGGCCCGGGTGATCGTCGCCTCGAACCGGGCCGCCGCCGGGGTCTACGCGGACACCAGCGGCCCGCTGCTCGTCGCCGGCCTGCGGGAGCTGGGCTGCGAGGTCGACGAACCGGTCGTGGTGCCCGACGGCGAGCCGGTCGGCGAGGCGTTGCGGGCGGCCCGCGACGAGGGCGTCGACGTGGTGCTGACCAGCGGCGGCACGGGCGTCACCCCGACCGACCGCACCCCCGAGGTGACCCGCCCCCTGCTCGACTACGAGATCCCCGGCATCGCCGAGGCGATCCGGGCGCACAGCCGCGACGCGGTGCCGACGGCCGCGCTGTCCCGTGGGCTGGCCGGGGTGGCCGGCCGGATGCTGGTGGTGAACCTGCCGGGCTCACGCGGCGGGGCGAAGGACGGGCTGGCGGTGCTCGGGCCGATCCTGCGGCACACCGTCGACCAGCTGCGCGGCGGCGACCACTGACCACGCGCCCTGGAGCGTCGGCCGACCGCCCCGGGGATAGGCTCGGTCGATGAGCACGGAAACCGCAGCCGCCGCGGCCGAGGTCGTCGCGCCGCCGCCGGCCGGGTGGGAGGAGGCCCGCTCCCGGGTGTACGCGGTGGGTCTCGCCGCCGCGCTCCCCGCGGTCAGCCGGCCGCTCGCCGACGCCGACGGGCACACCCTGGCCGAGCCGCTGGCCCCGCAGACCGACCTGCCGGCCTTCCCGACTTCCAGCGTGGACGGCTGGGCGGTGCGCGGGGACGGGCCGTGGCAGGTGGTCGGCCGCGTGCTCGCCGGGCACACCCCGCCGCCGCTGGAGGCCGACGGCAGCGCGGTCGAGATCGCCACCGGCGCGATGGTTCCCGCGGGCGCGACGGCGATCCTGCGGATCGAGGAGTCGACCCGGACGGCCGACGGCCGGGTGGCCGGCACGCCCCGTCCGACGCCGGAGTGGCGTGAGCCGGGCGAGGAGGCGTACGCCGGGGAGGAGCTGTTGCCCGCCGGCACGCCGGTCGACCCGGCGGTGCTCGGCCTGGCCGCCTCCTGCGGGCACGACACCCTGCGGGTCCGCCGCCGGCCCCGGGCCGCGCTGCTGGTCTTCGGTGACGAGCTGCTGACCTCGGGCCCGCCGGGGGCCGGCCGGGTCCGCGACGCGCTCGGCCCCTCGGTGCCTGCCTGGCTGCGCCGGTACGGCTGCCAGGTGCGCCCCGCCGACGTGGTCGGTCCGGTGGCCGACACCCTGCCCGCCCACGTGGCCGCGCTGCGCGCCGCGCTGGCCGACGCCGACCTGGTCTGCACCACCGGCGGCACCATGCACGGCCCCGTCGACCACCTGCACCCGACGCTGGAGGCGCTCGGCGCCGACTACGTGGTGAACACCGTGGCGGTCCGGCCGGGCTTCCCGATGCTGCTGGCCCGGCTGGTCGACGACGATGGCCGGGTGCGCTTCGTGGCCGGCCTGCCGGGCAACCCGCAGTCCGCCGTCGTCGCGCTGGTCTCGCTGGTCGCGCCGCTGCTCGCCGGCCTGCAGGGTCGGCCGATGCCGGTGCTGCCGCAGGTCACGCTGGCCGAGCCGGTCCCGGGCCGGGGCGACCACACCCACCTCGCCCTGGTGCGTTGGGACCGGGTCGCGGGCACCGCGCACCCGGTCCGGCACGTCGGCTCGGCGATGCTGCGCGGCCTGGCCGGCGCGGACGGCTTCGCGGTGATCCGGCCGGGCACGAGCGGCGCGGCCGGCGACCGGGTGCCGGTGGTGCCGCTGCCGCTGACCCCCGGGGAGCGGGCATGGTGAGCGCGAGGAGTGAGCCGGGCTTGCGAGCCCCGCAGTCGCGAACCGGGGGAGAACAGTGAGCGCGAGGAGTGAGCCGGGCTTGCGAGCCCCGCAGTCGCGAACCGGGGGAGAACAGTGAGCGCGGCGGCCGGCGTGGTCCTCGGCGCGGTGACCGACCGGCCGTTGGACCTGGCCGCGCACGAGGCGGCGGTCGCCGACCGCCGGGCCGGCGCGGTGGTCTCGTTCCAGGGCGTGGTCCGCGACCACGACCACGGCCGCACGGTCGACCTGCTGGAGTACGAGGGCCACCCGACCGCCGAGGCCGTGCTGCGTGAGGTGGCGGCCGAGATCGCCGCCGAACCCGAGGTGTACGCGGTAGCCGTGTCGCACCGGATCGGTCCGCTGGAGATCGGCGACGTGGCCCTGGTGGCGGCGGTCAGCACCGCGCACCGGGCGGCGGCCTTCGCGGCCTGCGCGCGGCTGGTCGACGAGGTGAAGGCGCGGCTGCCGATCTGGAAGCGGCAGGTGTTCGCCGACGGCACCGAGGAGTGGGTGAACTGCCCCTGACGGTCAGCGCCGGGCGGCGAGCTGGGCCGTCCGGGCCAGCCGGTCGTGGTAGAACGCCGGTTCGGCGCCGGGCCGCCAGGGCAGCGCCGCGACCAGCACGATCAGGGCGATCGCCAGGGAGTTCTCCATGAGCGCGCCGAACAGGCCGTCCTGGTAGTGGGACACCTCGGGGAGCTGGTGCTCGTACGGCCAGATCGGCGAGATCAGGAAGAGCAGGTAGAGCCCGAGCGCGCCCACCCCGTGCCGGAGCCCGGTCAGGGTCGGGTACCAGATCGGCGGGCGCAGCGCCGGCACCCCGGTGGCCGGCGGCGTGCCGGTGACCCGGGGCAGCAGGCCGCGGCTCGCCTCGTGGCGGCGTACCGCGGCGTCGGCCAGCACGATGATCGCCGGGATGACCCAGACCAGGTGGTGCGACCAGGAAATCGGGCTGATCACGTTGGCGGTGAGCCCGACCAGGGTGAACGCGGTCAGCTCGTCGCCGTCGGCGCGGGCACTGGCCGCCCGGGACAACCCGAGCGCCAGCATCAGCACCGAGAAGGCCAGCCACAGCAGGCCGGGCGTGTCGATCGAGTCGTAGAGCCGGGCCAGCAGGCCGGCGAGCGACTGGTTGGCGGTCATGTCCGCCGCGCCCACCCGCTCGGTCTGCCAGAGCACGCTGGTGAAGTAGGTCCGCGACTCCGCGCCGACCAGCCCGAACGTCCCGATGGTCACGCCGACGGTGGTGCCGACCGCAATCAGCGCTGCCCGCCACTGCCGGGTGATCACCAGATACCCCACGAACAGCGCCGGGGTGAGCTTGATCGCGGTGGCCAGCCCGATGCCGACCCCCGCCCAGGCGCCGCTGTAGACGAACCGGGCCAGCGCCGAGTCCGCGGTCTCGTAGTGGGTGCCGCGCCGGGCCCGCCAGCGCAGGCCGACGAGGTCCGCCATGATCAGCGCGAAGAGCAGCAGGTTGACCTGGCCGTAGCCGAGGGTCTCCCGGGATGGCTCGATGGCCGCGGCGAGCGGGGTGGCGATGCCGACGGTGAACCAGAGCGACCAGCCCAGCCGGTCGACGATCGGGCGCAGCAGCGCGGCCAGCACGACGGCGAGCGCGGCGATGCTGGCCAGGGCGTTGAGCCAGCCGGCGGCGTCGACCGGCAGCCAGGACATCGGCAGCATGGCCAGGCCGGCGAAGGGCGGGTACGTGAAGCCCAGGGTGGTCGACGGGGCGATGAAGTCGTACAGCTCGTTGCCGCTCGCCCAGTACACGACGGCACCGTGGTAGATCTTCATGTCGAAGAAGTTGTACGGCCGCCCGAAGGCGCCGATGGCGAGCCAGGCGGCGTAGGCCACGGCGGCCACGATGCCCGTCCGTGTGGCCGTTCTGCGGTCGATGCCCCGCGTCACGCGGTGGAGGGGGACGAGGCGGTCCGTCCGTCTACCGACTGTCGTCGGCATGGCGTGGCCACCCCCGTACCAAGGTCGTCCTGTCCGTCCAGGTCCAGCACGGAGCCTAGAACGGCGCCTCACGTCACTGCCTCCCGCGTTATGCGACCGTGTCCGATCCCACACGTGTTTTTGACATTTCCGCCGGGTTAACGGGTCTCGGACGGTTCAGGTGATTGGTGGCCTTGCGGGGGGTGGTGGCCGTATCGATGCAGGTCAGCCTGGGATTCGACGGGCGGTGGCCGCCGAGCGTACGGCGATCTTCGCCTCCCGGCGGGCGGTCCGGACCGCGCGCTGCACCGAGCGGCGCGAGTGGTTGATCCGGTGGCCGGTGCGCCAGCGGAGTCCCGGCTTGCCCTCGGTGTCGGCAGCGGCGAGGAGGAGGCCGCCGAAGAGCCCGAGGTTCTTCAGGAAGTGGACCTGGTTGTTGTTCCGCGCCGCCGGGTCGTCGTTGTTCCAGAAGGGATGGCCGGCGGCGGTGGTCGGCACCAGGGTGGCGGCAAGGACGAGCGCGGCCGGCCGGGTGAACCTGCCGGTCGCCAGCATCAGCCCGGCGACCAGTTGGGTGGCCGAGTTGGCCCGCACCAGGGTCGCCGTGTCGGTGGGGATGCGGGGGTTGATGTTCTGGATCAGCGGCGTGACCTTGTCGGTGATCGGCTGCGCGGCCGGGACGAGCCGTCCCGGGTTCCGCAGGTTGCGGGCGCCGCTGACCACGAAGATGCCGCTCAACATGACGCGGGCGAGGGAGCGCACGGGCTTCATGGCTCAGTCATACCCCGTCGCGACCCTCGGCACCCCTGCAACACCCGAAAGGGATCGGCCGACGTGGACGTCCGCACGGTACCGATTTCAGCGACCGTCGCGGATGGACGGCCTCCGCGCGGTAAGGTCGCGCGGGTGACGACCCTGCGACTCCGACCCGAGGACCCGGCGGACGAGGCGCCGGTCGCCCGGGTGCTGGCCGCCGCGTTCGCCCGCCCCGACGTGACCACCCCGCCCGAGGTGGGGCTGGTGGAGGACCTGCGGCGCAGCGACGCCTGGATCCCGGAGCTGGCCATGGTCGCCGAGTACGGCGGCGAGGTGGTGGGCTACGCGCTGCTCACCCGGGTGCAGGTGTGCACCGACGGCGGCACCTGGCCGGCGCTGGCGCTCGGCCCGGTGGCGGTCGCCCCGCACCGGCAGCGGATCGGGCACGGCGCGGCCGTCGTACAGGCCGCCCTCGACGCCGCCACCGAACTGGGCGAGCGGCTGGTGGTGGTGCTGGGCGACCCGGCGTACTACCGCCGGTTCGGGTTCGGCCGGGCGGACCGGCTGGGGCTGACCAGCCCGTGGTCGGGTTTGGGGGAGCCGTGGCAGGCGCTGGTGCTGCCGCCGTCCACCGGCGACGAGCCGCCGCCCCCGTCCGGCGAGGTGGTCTTCCCGCCGCCCTGGTCCAAGGTCTGACCGGCGGTCAGGCCGGCTGGGTGCGCAGGTAGCGGCCGAAGTGCGGGACGGTGAAGGCGACCGTCCCCCGCTCGCCGGAGTAGATGAGCCCCTTCTTGATCAGCGCGTCGCGGGCCGGCGAGAGGCTGGCCGGCTTGCGGCCGAGCGCCCGGGCGATCTCCGCGGTGGGCACCGCCGCGTCCATGTCGTCGCGACCGCTCTCCTCCCCGTCCACCAGCGCGAGCGTCGCCATGGCGCGCATGTACTCGCGCTCGGCCGGGGTGGCCCGCTCGAACCGGGAGCCGAAGAAGCCCACCGCCAGCTCGGCCTCCGCCTCGGGCGCGGCGACCCGGACGTCCGCCGCGGTGATCGGCGAGCGGGGCGCGTGGTCCCAGGTGGCCTTCCCGTACGCCTGGACGAAGTACGGGTAGCCGCCGGACTTCTCGTAGAGCAGGTCGAGGGCCTTCTGCTCGTACTCGACCTCCTCCCGCTCGGCCGGGGCGCAGAGCGCCTGGTCGGCGGCGATCCGGTCCAGCCGGTCGATCCGCTGGTAGCGGAAGAGCCGCTCGGAGTACGACTTCGCGGCGCTCAGCACGGCCGGCAGGTGCGGCAGCCCGGCGCCCACCACGATCAGCGGCGCGCCGAGCTGGGACAGCTCGTGGCAGGCGGCGCAGAGCGCGGACACGTCCTCCGCGCCGAGGTCCTGCATCTCGTCGATGAAGATCGCGATGCCGGTGCCCACGTCGGTGGCCACCGCGGCGGCGTCGGTGAGCAGCTCGACGAGGTCGATCTCGATGTCCCCGGAGTCGGCCCGGCCGCTGCTGGCCGGCACGTCGATGCCGGGCTGCCAGCGGTCGCGCAGCTTCGGGGCGGCCCCGCCGCGCCCGGCCGGCACGGCTCGCTGGGCGAACGCCTTGAGCACGCCGAGGAAGGCGTCGATCCGGTCGGGGGCGCGGTGCCGGGGGGCGAGCTCGCGGACCGCCATGTGCAGGGCGGCGGCGACCGGCCGGCGCAGCGACTGGTCCGGCCGGGCCTCGATCTTGCCGGTGCCCCAGAGGTGGTTGATGGCCTGCGAGCGCAGGGTGTTGAGCAGGACGGTCTTGCCGACGCCGCGCAGCCCGGTGAGCATCAGGCTGCGTTCCGGCCGGCCGCGGGCGATCCGCTCCAGCACCACGTCGAAGACGTCCAGCTCCCGCCCCCGCCCGGCGAGCTCGGGCGGGCGCTGACCGGCGCCGGGGGCGTACGGGTTGCGGACCGGATCCACGAATCGCACAGTATCGGGCCGTCTAGCGGCGGGGCTAGACATGCGTAGATGCGACTACCGCGTGTCGGGGCCGTCGAGACAAAACTAGGGCTGTCTAGCTTGAGCGCTAGACAGCCCTAGTTTTGGCTACGGGTCCTACCGCCGCTTGAGGCAGAGCACGAAGTCGAGGGTGTCGAGCTGGCTGTCGAAGAAGTACCAGTCGGTGTAGCCCTCGACCTTGGCGCACTTCGACTCGGCGTCCTTCTTGCCGCTGGTCGACCCGTCGATGCGGCGCAGCACCTGGTAGGTCTTCGAGCCGCACTCGGTGATCACCAGCTTCGGCTGGCCGGAGCCGCCCTCGTTGGCGACGCACTGGCCCGCCTTCACGAAACGCGGGTCGGTCGAGGACGCCGGGGCCGGCGGGGTGGTCGCCGCGTCGGCCGGCTCGCTCGCCGCCCCGGTGGGGCCGGCGGCCGGCGCGGAGGAGGACGCCGTCCCGCCCGTCGGGGTCGCGTCGTCCCGGCCGAGCACCCAGTACGCGCCGGCGCCGCCGAGCAGCAACACCGCCAGCACGACCAGCACCACGAGCAGCGGCCCCTTGCCGCGCTTCGGCGGCGCCGGCTCGGCGTGCGGTGGCTGCCCGCCGTATCCGGGATCGGCCGGGTAGCTCTGGTAGGGCGGGGCGGCGGGCGGTGGGCCGGCGTTCCAGGCGGGGGCCGGCTCGTAGCCCTGGGTCGGCTGGTCGTAGCGCTGGGCCGGCGGCTCGTAGCGCTGCGTCGGTGGCTCGCCCCAGCCGCCCGGCTGCCCGCCGTACCCCGGGTCGTAGCGCGGATCGGCCGGCGGACCGTACCCGTCGTCAGGGCGCCGCCCACCCCACGGCTCGGGGGAGCCGCCGCCCGGTGGTCCGAAGTTCGACATGAACGCCCTCCTGCGTACGCCAGTGCTGAGAGGCCGGCCACCAATGGGGGACGCCGACGCCGTGGTCACCGTAGCGTGGTCCACCGATGAGCTCACGCCCCACGAGTGCGACGCCCGCCCTCGCCCGCCCCGCAGCCCCGACCCGCCCGGCCCTGATCTGGACCGCGCTGGTCCTGGTCTACGTGCTCTGGGGCTCGACCTACCTGGGCATCCGGGTCGCGGTCGAGTCCCTGCCGGCGCTCACCTCCGCCGCGCTGCGGTTCGCCGCCGCCGCGGTGGTGCTCGCCCTGGTGCTGCGGCTGCGCCGCGGGCCGGGGGCGCTCCGCGTCGACCGACGGCAGCTCGGCTCGGCCGCGCTGGTCGGCGTGCTGCTGCTGGCCGGCGGCAACGGTCTCGTGGTGCTCGCCGAGTCCGGCCCGGAGGGGACCGCGCTGCCCTCCGGCATCGCCGCGCTGCTGGTGGCCACCGTCCCGCTCCTGGTGGTGCTGCTGCGGACGGTCGGCGGCGACCGGCCCCGGCCGTGGACCTACGCCGGGGTGGCCGTCGGCTTCGTCGGTCTCGTGCTGCTCGTGCTGCCGAGCGGCGGGTCGGGGAGCGTGCCGCTGGTCGGGGCGCTGACCGTCGTGGCGGGGGCCGTCAGCTGGTCGGTCGGCTCGTACCTCTCCGGCCGGATCCGGATGCCGGACGACCCGTTCGTGGCCACCGTCTACGAGATGGTCGCCGGCGCGGCGGCGCTCGCCGTGATCGCCACGGTGCGGGGCGAGCTGCACGACTTCTCCCCCGCCGAGGTGACCGGCCGCTCCTGGGCGGCGCTGGCCTACCTCATGGTGGCCGGCTCGCTGGTGGCCTTCACGGCGTACGTCTGGCTGCTGGCCCACGCGCCGATCTCCCTGGTCTCCACCTACGCGTACGTGAACCCGGCGGTCGCGGTGGCGCTCGGCGCGCTGTTCGCCGCCGAGCCGGTGACCGCCCAGGTGCTGCTCGGCGGCGCGGTGATCGTGGCCGGCGTCGCGGTGGTGGTGAGCACCGAGCGCCCACGCCGGTCGGCGGCACGACCCGTCGACGGGGCGGCCCCGGAGCCGGCCCGCCGGTAAGGTCCGGCCCGTGTCGGCCGGGCTGGTGACGGGTGTCGCGCTCCTCGGCGCGCTGGCCGGCCGGGCCGCCGTCCCGCTCGCCGGGGTCGTCACCCGCTCTCCGCCTCCCGCCGTCCGGTCCCCCGGGCCGGATGACCGGCTCGGGGCGGCGGTGCTGGCCGGAACGCTGGTGTTCGGAGGGCTCGCCGTCGCGCGGGGCGGTGACCCGGCGTTGCCGGCGTTCCTGGCGGTGGCCACGGTCGGGTTGGCGCTCGCCCTTGCCGACCTGGCCTGCCTGCGGCTGCCCGACCGGCTGGTGGCCGCCGCGGCGGGAGCGGCCGCGCTCGGCCTGGTCCCCGTCGCGCTGGTCAGCGGCACCCCGGAACGGCTGCTGACCGCCGTGGCCGGCGCGGCCGTCTCCTTCGCCGGCTACGTGCTGCTCGCCCTGCTTCCCCACTCGCGGCTCGGCTTCGGCGACGTCAAGCTCGCCGCCGCGCTCGGCCTGCCGCTCGGCTGGCTCGGCTGGCCGACCCTGGGCGTCGGACTGCTCCTCCCGCACCTGCTGAACGGGGTGATCGTCCTCGCCCTGCTCGCCGCCGGCCGGGTACGCCGCGACACCCCTGTCCCGTTCGGCCCGGCGATCCTCACCGGCGCCTGGCTGGCGGTCCTGCTCGCGTGACCCGGGCCGATCCGGCTGTGCCCGGCCTGGGGCGAGCTGGATCGGGATGCCGCCAGTTCGGCGAGCTGGCGTCGAGGGCTCAGATCAGCCGGAGCTGGCGGTCCTTGGGGCGGCGGGGTTCGGTGTCGCCGAAGCGCTCGAACAGCCCCGGGTCGATCACGTCGAGGAACGGGGACGGGCGGCACTCGCGCTCGGACCCGTGCCGGGTACGCCGGGCGGCGTGGCTCACGTAGAGCCGGTCCTGGGCCCGGGTCAGCCCGACGAAGAAGAGCCGCCGCTCCTCGGCCACCGCGTCGTCGTCCGGCTCCTGCCCGGGCCAGCGCAGCGGCAGCAACCCGTCCTCGGCGCCGACCAGGAAGACCACCGGGAACTCCAGCCCCTTGGCCGCGTGCAGGGTGAGCAGGGTGACCGCCTCGGCGCGCGGGTCGAGGGCGTCCACCTCCGCCCCGGTCGCGAGCTGCGCGAGGAACAGCCCGAGGTCGTCGCCGCAGCGCCGGGCCAGCGGGGTGAGCAGGTCGACCGCGCCGCGGACGTCCTCGGGGCGTACCGCGCCGGAGCCGTCGAGGGTCGGCACGGCGAAGCGCTCCGCCACGAGCTGGCCGGCCAGCCGTACCCGGGCGGCCAGGGAACCGTCGAGCCCGGCGTGCCGCAGCTCGCGGGCGATGGCGGTCACGCCCGGCCGGTCGCGCAGCCGGTCGTGCGAGCGCTTCTGCACCGGGATGTTCGCCCGGGCCAGCGCGTCCACGATCGGCGCGGCCTGCGAGTCGGTGCGGTAGAGCACCGCGATGTCGGAGAAGGACAGCGACGTGGCCCGCCCGTCGATCCGGCCCGAGTCGAGCGAGCGGTGGGAGAGGCCGCCGACCAGGTCGTCGATGGTGCGTACCAGGAAATCGGCCTCGTCCGCGACGGAGGACGCGGCGTAGCGACCGACCAGCGGGGCCTCCGGGTCGAGCCGGGCCGGGTCGAGGCGGCGGCCCCGGACCAGCGACGACGGCGCGATGGCCTGCACCGCGGCGGCCAGGATCGGCGCCGACGACCGGTAGTTGCGGTTCAACCGGACCAGGCGGGCGTCGGTGAAGTCCTGGGAGAAGCGCAGGAAGTAGCCGACGTCCGCCCCCCGGAACGAGTAGATCGCCTGGTCGGGGTCGCCGATCGCGCAGAGGTTGCCGTTGGCCGGGCTGAGCAGCCGGAGCAGCTCGTACTGGACGGCGTCGACGTCCTGGTACTCGTCGACGAAGATCCACTTCCAGCGCTCGCGGTACTCCCGGACCAGCTTCCGGTCCGCCCTCAGCAGCGCCACCGGCAGGGTGAGCAGCTCGTCAAGGTCGACCAGGTCCCGCTTGCGCAGCAGCGCGGCGTACCGCTCGTCGTCGCCGCCGGCCTCCGCGCGGGCGGCGGCCCGGTCGGCGTCGTCGGCGATCCGGAAGTCCGCCGGCAGCCCGGCCGCCTGCGCGTTCTCCCGCAGGATGGTCAGGCCCAGCGAGTGGAAGGTGCCGACGGTGACGTCCTCGGCCACCGGGCCGAGCAGCCCGTCCAGCCGGTGCCGCAGCTCCTCGGCGGCCCGGCGGGTGAAGGTGATCGCGAGGCACTGCTCCGGGAAGACGTTCAGCTCCGCGCAGAGGTAGGCGATCCGGTGGGTCAGCGTGCGGGTCTTCCCGGTGCCCGGGCCGGCCACGATGAGCAGCGGGCCGCCCGGCGCGGAGGCGGCCACCCGCTGCATCGCGTCGAGCCGGTCCAGCAGCCCGGTGCCGACCTCCTCCATCCCGGCGAGCATCGGCTCGAACGGCTCGTGCGGGGAGGGCGCCGGCGCGATCGGTGGCGGGGGCGGCGGGGCCGGCTTGCGCTTCGGCTCCGCCTTGGCCGCCGCCGGGCGCCGGGCCTTCGGCTTCGGCGCCGGCTCCGCGGGCTTCCGCTGCGCGGGCACGGGTACGTCGAAGAGCGCGTCCTGGCCGGCGCCCCCGCCCGACGAGCCCAGCTCGGCCGGGTCGAAGAGCGTGATCACGCCGTACTCGCCGTCGTAGCCGGGAACCCGGCGCACCTCGCCGCGGCGCAGCCGGCCGATGCCCTCGGCGAGCAGCTCGCCGCCGACCCGGCCGATCTCGTCCAGCGGGGTACGGATGAGGATGTCCAGCTCCGGGCCGAGCGCGGCGATCAGCTCGTGGAGCTTCCCCTCGACCTTCTTGGACCGCGCGCCGACCTTGTTGAGCTCGCCGAGGATCTCGGCCAGTGGCACGAGGTGGGTCACGTCCCGGGCGTGCGCCGGCCGGTGCCCCTCGGGACGGTCGGCCAGCTCGGCCACCCGGCTCAGTACGCCCACCGTCAGCGGCTTGCCGCACTCCGGGCAGCGCCCGCCCGCCTCCCGGGTCCGCTCCGGGGACCAGTTCACCCCGCAGAGCCGGTGCCCGTCGGCGTGGTACTTGCCCTCCTCCGGGAAGAACTCGATGGTGCCGGCCAGCCCGTCGCCGGTGCGCAGCGCCTCGCGGATGGCGAAGTAGTCGCGGGCCGAGTCGAGGACGGTGGCCTCGCGGGCCAGCGCCGGCGGCGAGTGCGCGTCCGAGTTCGACACCAGCTGGTAGCGGTCCAGGCTGCCGACCCGCCAGTTCATCTCCGGGTCGGAGGAGAGGCCGGTCTCCACGGCGAAGATGTGTTCGGCCAGGTCGGCGTAGCAGTCGGCGATCGCGTCGAAGCCGGACTTCGAGCCGAGCGCGGAGAACCAGGGCGTCCAGATGTGCGCCGGCACCAGGTAGCCGTCCGGGCTGGCCGCCAGGGTGATCTCCAGCAGGTCGCGGGAGTCCAGCCCGAGGATCGGCCGGCCGTCCGAGCCCAGGTTGCCGATCCGCCCCAGCGCGGCGTTGAACCGGGCCACCGCCTCCAGGTCCGGCAGGTAGATGAGGTGGTGCACCTTCCGGGTCCGGTCGTCCCGCTTGTAGATCGTGGAGATCTCCACGCTGAGCATGAACCGGACCGGGTCCGCCTCCGCCTCGCTCGCCAGCCGGGGCGGCAGCCGCCGGGCGATGTCCCGCTCCGCCTCGGGGCTCAGCCGGTAGAGGCCGGGCTCGGCGGGGTGCAGGGTCTCGCGCAGGTGGTCGTACCAGGCCGGGTGGGTGAAGTCACCGGTGCCGAGCACGCCGATGCCCTTGCGTCGGGCCCACCAGCCGAGGTTCGGCAGGGTCAGGTCACGGCTGCACGCGCGCGAGTACTTCGAGTGGATGTGCAGATCCGCGACGAACGGCGGGAGGCCACCGGGGGGTGCGGCGCTGAACGGAGGCACGCCGCATCCTGTCACGCCCGGTCCCCTGCCCGCCCGCCGCCACGCGTACGCGTGACCTGAGCAATGCGGTGCTGGACCGGGCGGCCGGGACGCGCTATGGGGCGCGCAACTCCACCAGGGTCACCTGCGGCGGCGCGCCCACCCGGACCGGCGGGCCCCAGAAGCCGGCGCCGTTGGTCACGTACACCTTGGTGCCGTCCACCTCGCCAAGCCCGGAGACCACCGGCTGCTGGAGCTTCACCAGCAGGTTGAACGGCACCATCTGGCCGCCGTGGGTGTGCCCGGAGAGCTGGAGGTCCACGCCGAACTTCGCCGCCTCATGCGCGGCCACCGGCTGGTGGGCCAGCAGCACCACGGGGCGGCTCGGGTCGCGGTCGCCGAGGGCGGCGGCGTAGTCGGCGGGGGCGGCCAGCCCGGTGCCGGCGGCGGTGACGTCGTTGACCCCGGCCAGGTCCAGCACGCCGCCCCGGGCCCGGATCTCCTGGCGCTCGTTCTGGAGCACCCGCAGGCCGAGCCGGTCCACCTCCCGCACCCACTCCTCCACGCCGGAGTAGTACTCGTGGTTGCCGGTGACGAAGAAGCTCCCGTAGCGGGAGCGCAGGTCGCGCAGCGGTTCGGCGGCCGTGCCCAGCTCGGCCACCGAGCCGTCGACCAGGTCACCGACGACCGCCACCAAGTCGGCGTCGAGCCGGTTGATCATCGCGACGATCCGCTCGGTGTGTGCCCGGCCGCGCAGCGGCCCGAGGTGGATGTCCGAGACGGTGGCGATGCGCAGCCCGTCCATGCCCCGTGGCAGCTTGGCCAGCGGGATCCGCACCCGGTCCAGTCGGGGCGGTCCCATCGCGGTGCGTACGCCGTACCCGGTGACACCCGCGGCGGTGAGCCCGGCGAAGATCGCGGCCCCCCGGGCGAGCAGCAACCGGCGGGACGGGTCGTGGTCCGGCCGGTCCCCCGCGGGGTCGCGGCCGTCCTGCGATCCGGCGGGCCGCGGCCCGCTGTCCTCGCCGGCCGGCGGCTCGGCCGACCCGGCGGACCCCGC
>NZ_MUYZ01000219.1:0-12110 GCF_003013775.1 Micromonospora sp. MH33 | reverse complement strand
CATCTACGCCATCGCCGTGGCGCTGTGGTGGGTCCGCCAGGTGTGGACCCGGATCGTGCGCCCCGACCGGCAGCCGGCCGCCGCCCCATGAGCCCTTCCGACAGCAGGGCGCGGACGGTCGCCGCCGGCCAGGGCAGGAACGCCGGGCGGAGGTGATCGAGCATGCGATGGCCGCGACAGGTGGCGTCACTGCTGTTCCTCACGCTGCTGCTGGCGGGTCCGCCTCTGCTCTTGGTGAAGATCGTCGGCTGGCCGGTGCACGGCTGGCCGACCATGCGGCAAATCCAGCTGTGGGTGGCGCAGCCACTGACCGAGCAAACCCTGACCACCGCGCTGGGCCTGTTCGCCTGGCTGGTCTGGGTGTTCCTCGCCTACACGGTCACCGTCAGAGCCCTGAAGCGGATGCGGGCCGGCGCCCGCTGGCTGCGTCGCATGCCGCTACCCACGCCCCTGCAGGCCACGGCCACCGGCATGGCCGGAGCCGCCGCCTTCGGTGTCGGCGCCAACACCACCATCGCGCCGCCAGATCATCCCCTCGCCGTGGCCGCCGGAACACTCGACGACCCCGGCGGCAACAAGCCCGCCGCCACTAGCGACGACACCCGTGACGACGGGGTGGTGGTGGCGGGCAGTTGGCTGCCCCACCAGGTCGCCGAACAGGTCGCCGCAGCCGCCGCGTTGGTGTGGCTGCGCCGCCGCCGCACCTACGTTGCCCGCCCACACGGCTCACCCGGCCGCGACGAGCAGGACCTTGCCCCCTTGCCCGCCACCGTCGCCGCCATCCAAGCCGCGCTCGCCGCCGAT
Source organism: Micromonospora sp. MH33 (assembly GCF_003013775.1). Lineage (NCBI taxonomy): Bacteria > Bacillati > Actinomycetota > Actinomycetes > Micromonosporales > Micromonosporaceae > Micromonospora > Micromonospora sp. MH33. The sequence continues at coordinate 11,306 of NZ_MUYZ01000219.1, read as the reverse complement.
CAGACCCGCCCGCCTCCGCCGGCCGGCGCGGCCCCGGCCGGCACCGGCGATGCCCGGAAACCGCTGCCGGGGCCGGTCGCGGGCCTCCCGCCGGGCGGGGCCGGTCTCGTCGGCGACGGTGCCCTCGCCGCAGGCAGGGGACTACTGGTTGCCGCGCTGCTGGCGAGGCTGCGACAGCCCTCGGGCGCGGCGCCGGTCGTCGTCACCCGCACCGCCCTGACCATGCTCCTGGGCTCCGCCGCCGGCCTGATCCGCCAGGATCTCCCGAGCCTTCGCGTGGCGGCCACCGTCGACGACGCCACAAGCTTCCTGACGTCCCTGACCGATGAGCAGCCTTCGCCGGCCCCCGAGCAGGCCGACCGACACGACACCAGGGCAGCGCTCGGCGGCACCGCACCGGCGGTTCTGATCCTCGATGTCCCACCGCCTGCAGACCGGCTGGATGGCGTACTTGCGACCGGCGCCGTCACCGTGGTCGTCCTGGGCGCCTGGCCCGCCGCCGTTACCTGGCACGTAGACGCGACAGGCCACACCCACGACCCACGCCAGGCGACGCAGGCGCGGCCGCGGCTGTGCGTGCTGGACCCCGTCGCCACCACCGACCTGCTCGCCGTGATCGGCCACACCCACCCGGCGCCGCTCAACACGCATGCCCAGCACCCAACCGAGAACGATGTCGCCCTACCTCGCCCGCGAGTGCCACACCAAAGCACCGGCGACGAGAGGCCACCTCGCATTCGTGGCACCGCCGCTACACCATCCCGGCGGCTGCAGCTGCGTGTCCTCGGCGAGCCGGCAATACTCCTCGACGGTGTGCCGCTGACCATCCGGCGCAGCGCCGCCCTGCAGGCCCTCGTCTTCCTCGCCATCCACCGCGACGGGGCCAGCCGCCGGCAGCTGGTGGAAGCCATCTGGCCGGGCCTGCCCGCCCACAAGCTCACCGGCCGGCTCTACACGACGCTCAGCGACCTGCGCGGCACCCTTCGCTCCGCAAGCGGATCGCCCGTCATCGACCACGCCGACGACCGCTACCGACTCAACCCCACATACCTGGACACGGACCTGTGGCGCTTGCAGAACGCCGCGCGGCACGCCGCCACCGAGGTCACCGACCGCGCCACTGCCTGGCAAGCTGTCATCGACGCCTACACCGGTGACCTCGCCGCCGGGTACACCTGGCCCTGGCTCGAGCCGCCGCGCGAAGCCACCCGCCGGCACGCCATCGACGCCTACACGGCCCTGGCCGCTCTCCAATCCGACCCGCGCCGTGCCCTGACCCTGCTGCAAGGTGGCATCCGCGTCGACCCCTACAACGAAGACCTGCACCTGCGCGCGATGAAAGCCCTCGCGGCCCTCGGCGACCAGCAAGCGGTCAGCGAGCTGCGCGACAGCTACACCCGCCGCCTCGCCGCAGCCGGACTCGAGCCGGGCGACTACTTCCGCAACACGGCCGCCCACCTCCGCAACGCCTACCTCTCCGGGCGATAGCGCCACCCCTACTGCCCCCGGTTCACCACCGCCGGGACCGGGAAGGCGCCGCCGACAAACGCCTCTCCCGGTGACCCGCAAGCCTCTGACCTGCGGGTGTGAGGTCCTGTAAGGCTGTGTGAGGTCTTGTCAGCCCGCACGGCAGCCTCCAGGACCTTGTGCGGCCATACGGTCGATCCGCCAGCACCCGCACTCGATCCTTCCACCGCCCGCCAGCTTTCCCGCGTCACGGCCACCCGTCGACGCCCGAGTTCTGTGAGGCGGCCCCGAACAGGCAGGAGGCAGCGATGAAAAGCAGAACGGCTTCTGCCGCCACCACGACGGCGACCCTGCTTCTGCTCGCAGCTGTCCCGGCGACGCTCATCCACCTCGGCGCCGGGCCGACCCCTGATGTGCCATCGACCGACACGCTGCGAGAGTGGATCCGGCAGCCGCTGACCGGCCGGTTCCTCGCCGGCCTCGCGCAGGCCGGCGCATGGCTGATCTGGGCGCTGCTCGCCGCCGCGGTCCTCATCCGCGTCTACACGCGGGTCACCCGCACGCTGCGGTGGCTGCCGACGCTGCACCTGCCGGGACCGCTGCAGGGCCTGACCGCCGCGGTGCTGGGCGCCACCGCCGTCACCGCCAGCACGGCCGGCGTCCCCGCCCACGCCGCGCAGACCGGGACCGGCGTCGCCACCACCGAGCAGGAGACGGTGCACGCCACCCCGGCAGAGTCGCTCAACACCCGTCCCGCTCACACGGCAGCCGGCCGGCCGGCTGCCACCTCCGCTCCAGCACAGCACAGCAGGTACACCGTGCGGCGGGGGGACACCCTGTCAGAGATCGCCGACAGGTGCCTCGGCGACCCGCAACGCTGGCCGGAAATCTTCTCACTCAACCGCGGCACCCACTTCGCCGGCATCGGTGGGACCCTGCGCGACCCGGACCTGATCTACCCCGGCTGGACCCTCGACCTACCCACCACCGCGCCGCCCGCCGAGCAACCCCGGCCGCCGACGCCACCACGTGCCGTCAACCCGTCGCAACCCGACGGCTCCGAGACGCAAACGCCGTCCTCGGCTGCCACCACACCGGACAGCACTCCGCCGCGCACCCCGGCACCGCCCGTGTCGGCATCCGCCAGTCCCGTCGAGAGCACCACCGCCACCGAGACGGCGAGCACCAACCCAGAGGGCTCCATAACCTCTGGTCACCGACGGCGGGGGGTGTCGCTGCCCAGCGGAAGCTGGGTGGACATCGGCCTCGCCTCGGCAATCGCCTCCGCGGTGGCCCTGGTGTGGGCCCACCGCCGACGCCGCTACGTCCCCCGCCCACCCACCGCAGAGCCGCGCGGCACCGACCCCGACCTGGCACCCATGCCGCTCGTGGTGAACCAGATCCGGCGCGGACTGCGCCGCGCGGCAACCCACCACACCCGCGCGATCCGCCATGACGGCCGCGACGAGCTCGACAACGACCCCAACGAGGAGACCAGCTTCGCGCCACCCGACGACGACCCGCAGGCGGGTGCTTTGGATACCGACAACCCTGACGTCGCAGACGACCGCGCCCGGAGCGGATCGGACCTCCTGCTGGCGGCGCAGCCGCAGGCGTTGCCAGCGCTGTGGCCGGCCGCCGGGCTGGGCCTGACCGGGCCGGGAGCGCACGCCGCCGCCCGCGGATTCCTGACCGCAGCCCTAGCCGCCGGCGGTCCGGAGCACCCCGACGACCGCAGCAAGGTGGTCATGCCGTCGGCGACCGCGACGGCACTGCTCGGCGCCGCCGCAGTCAACCTGCCCCATTCACCCCGGCTGACCGTCACCGCCGACCTCGACGACGCCCTGGAGATCCTGGAAGCGCAGATGATGCACCGCGCCCGGCTCGTCAACCGGCACGACGTCGACACCGTCGCGGGCCTGCGTGCCACCGATCCCTACGAAGAACCCCTCCCACCGATCGTGCTGCTCGCCGGCCCCACCGCCCGACATCACCGTGCCCGCATTGGCGCGCTGCTCATCCAGGGCCAACGCCTCGACATCCACGGCGTGCTGCTCGGCGAATGGCCTGACGGCACCAGGATCAACGTCGCCGAGGACGGCACCACCACTTTCGACAACGATGACCCCGACAACTCCCACCCCGCAGAGCTGGATCGCCTCACCGTCATCAACCCCACCGAGACCGCCGACCTTCTCACCACCCTCGCCGAGTCCCACACCGGCCAGCTTCCCACAGAACCAGCGCCCGCCCCCGCGCACGTCGCGCCGGCCCAGCGGACCGACCCGCCCAACCCTGTCGTCGACGGACAGCAGGCAGGGCCACGGAGACCGGCCGACACACCGGAGGATCCAGATCACGGCAGCGCGGAGGACGTTCCCCAGACCCATGACACGGCAGCAACTTCCGCCGCCCACACCTCCAAGCAGCCGGCACCTTTGGCAGCCGAGGACAGACCCGGCCCCGTCTCCAAAAACACCGGCGGACCCTCCGCCTGCGAACTCGACAGGGCGACGGCCAACCCCAACCCGACCGACGAAAAAACGGCCGCAGACACCCACGGCCCGGTCCAGGTGACCGTGCTCGGCGCGCCCCGCATCACCAACGGCGATCCCCACAGAAAACTGCGTGCCAAATCCCTCGAACTGCTGGTCTATCTCGCGGTCCGCGATGGCAACGCGTCAACGGAGGCCATCCTGGACGACCTGCTGCCTGACGCCCCCGCCCGCAAGGCCGTGCACCGGCTGCACACCTACGTCTCCGACCTCCGCGGCGTCCTGCGCCACACCGGCGGACCCGGCACCTACCTCACCCACCCACACCACCGCTACCAACTCCACCCCGAACGCTTCGACATCGACCTGTGGCGCATGCGCGCCGCGATCCGCGCCGCCGACACCGCCACCGCCACCCCTGAACGCATCACCGCCCTGCGCTGCGCCGTCGACACCTACCGCCACCCCCTGGCCGAGGGCAGCGAATACGAATGGCTCGAGCCATACCGCGAGCAGGTGCGCCAGGAAGCCCTGGACGCCGCCACCGCCCTCATCGAGGAACTCACCGACCAGCCAGCCGAGCAACTCACGGTCCTCGACATGGCGATCAACCACCACCCCTACGCCGAAGGGCTCTACCAGGCCGCCATGCGGGCCCGAGCGCAGCTCGGCGACCTCGACGCCGTGCACGCCCTTCGCCGCACCCTGACCCGCCGGCTCGCCGAGATCGACGCCGAACCCCGCGACGACACCCTCGCCCTGGCCGACCAACTCATCACCGAACTGCGCTGGACCAGCCGAGACCCCAGCAACCAGCGTCGATCCGACGGAGCGCCCCAATGAGCGCTTCGCCGGCCACAACGCCCGTCGACGACTCCCTGGCGCTCGCTGACGCGAGCCCGCACCTGCGACGCCTCCGTTGGGCGGTGCGCGCCACGCTCACCCTCGGCGTGGCCGCATCGGTGGCAGCGAACGTCCTGCACGCCCGACCGAACCCGATCAGCCAAATCATCGCCGCGTGGCCGCCGCTGGCCCTCCTGCTCACCGTCGAGCTGATCTCCCGCGTCCCGCACCACCGCCGCTCCCTCGGCATGATCCGGATCGCCGCGACCGCCGTCATCGCAGCCATCGCCACATGGGTGAGCTACTGGCACCTCGTCGGGGTCGCCGCACGATACGGCGAGACGGAAGCCGGTGCCGCCTACCTGCTGCCCATCTCCGTCGACGGGCTCGTCATGGTCGCCAGCATCAGCCTCGTCGAGATCACCGGCCGGATCCGGGCCGCCACACCCGGCCCGCGACCAATACCGTCCGCCTCGACAGAACCCGGCCCACCCACTGCGCCACCGATCACCACCGTCCCCTCGACCGCGCCCCACGATCCCGACGCCGGGAGGGAAACCAGGGGGGCATCCGCTGATCGCCGCACCCTCACTGCAGGCACTTCCTTGCCCAACCCGGCCTACGCCTCACGCGCGCGCACTCGCTTGCCTAAGAGTGAGTCTCAAGGCGAGGAGGCGGACACCGCAGCACCCTTGCCGCTGCGGCGCGCCGGCCACGAGGAGGTGCCGTCGCCGGGCGATTGCGACGCGGCACCGCCACCGAACGCCGCAGGCGAGTCGTCGGGCGACGACGTACCCTCGGAAACCCCTGCCGCAGTCGCCTACTGGTACCAGCGCGAGCCCGACCTGCACCCTGCGGAGATCGCCGCCCGGATCGGCCGATCCGAGCGCACCGTACGCCGACACTGGCCACCGCCCGCGCACAACATCGCGCCCCACACTAACGGCCGTCCGTAGCCCGGGCCCCAGCACAGCGACCCAGAGGTCGGCTGACCACCACGGTGATGAGTCGGAGCGGGCCGACGGGGGCCTCTCGGCCCCAGCCACCGCACTGATGGCCCCCACCTGCCTGCACTCGGCGGAGATCCGCATGACTCCGCCACCATCACTTGGATAGTTGGCTAGCCACGCGCCCGGATTTGGCTCCCCTCTGTGTCAAGACACCGCCGGGAGGAGAGTTCTATCCTGGGTCTCGGCGGGTCCGGGAAGTGACTTCTCCGAAGAGCCGGCTGGGGGATGAGAGTCGGTCACGCTGGAGTCAGTAGTCGTTCCCCGGTGTCCTCCCGGGGCCGCCGCCGTGGCTACCGCGTCGCTGATCATGCACCGGTAGACGATGTCGGACAGGCGCCGTTTAAGGGCGCGCATCGCTTCCATCGATGTCTTGCCGCCGGCTTTCTTCCGGTCGAAGGAGGCGCGGCCTTCGGTGGGGTTGCGTAGCTGAACGGTGGCCATGATGTGCAGTACCCGGTTGATCTGCCGGTTGCCGGCGCGGGAGAGCCGGTGTCGTACCTGTTCGCCGGAGGAGGCGTCGATGGGGGCGGTGCCGTCCCAGGAGGCGAAGTAGGCCCGGTTGGGGAAGCGGGTGATGTCGCCGACCTCGACCAACAGGCGGGCGGCGCCGGAGGGTCCGATGCCGTGCAGGTCCATCAACGTGGTGCCGGTGGAGGCCACCAGTTCCTTCAGTTCCTTGTCGGCGGCCTTCGAGCGTTGGTAGACCCGTTCGAGGTCACTGATCAGCTCCGCCGTCGGGCCTTGCCGACCGCGTCACGAGGCCGGACCGTGGCCAGCAGTGCTTTGGCCTGGGCGGCGGACAGGCTCTTCTTCGCGCCACCCGGAATGAGCTCCAGCAAGAGTTGGTGCAGCTGGGAGATCATCCGGGTGTGGTCTTCGCCGAGGGAACGGCGGCGGTCGACGAGGATCCGTAGCAAGGCGAGCTGCTCATCGTTGACGACTGGGCGCAGTCCGGTCATCCGGGTGCCGACCAGCGCGATGGAGTGGGCGTCGGTGGCGTCGGTCTTGCGGCCCTGGCCGGTGGCGAACACCCGCGCCCTGGCGGACAGCTTCGGCGGGACGTCCACGACCTGCTCACCATCGGCCAGCAGCCGGTTGGCGATGTGCCGGCCGATGCCCTGGCAGCCCTCGATCGCCCAGACCCGGTTCGGCCACCGGCTGGCGTACTTCCTCATCGCCGTGTAGCCGTTGCGGTCGGTGTCGAACCGGCCGCCGCCAACGATGGTCTCGTCGCCGGCCATGACCTCGATCGTGGCGGAGCGCTTGTGCGGGTCCATGCCGATGACCACGCGATCCGACGTGACACTCAACGCGTCCTCCGATGCTCGATCCACCTGGGTTGTCGAGCCGGGAGGGCAACGCTACTTCGAGCCGAACAAACCCCTCTTGAGCCTCTCCCCGCCCTGGGGCGACGCCCGGGCCGCGCAGGCCAAATGAGAGCCACACGACCAGCGTGGGCAGCCGAAATGAGAGCGACAGCCCGGGCGCCTCGACCGAAGCCTGGCCGGGCCACGGTCGCAGGTCAATGAAACAAGTAGCCGATAAGCGCGCAAAGGGGGCACCACGCCAGAACGACGGTGAATTGCCAGCGCCGTCAGCCGACTCCAGCGTGGATCGCGCACTCTTTACTTCCACGCCTCAAGGGCCTCGATAACATTTGGAGCGTTCTTAGTAAAGGTCGTGCGCCAGTCGAGACGTTTGCGGTGTTGAAGGTGGCCGATGACGACGATGCGTGCGACACCAAGATTGGCGGCAGTCTCGTCGACCCACGAACCGCTAATGCGCACTGGAATGCTAGGAAATCCATTCGGGAAAACGCACCCCGCTGCCATAGCATTTGCGTCCGCCTCATAGGTTGATTCATTTTCTCGCCTGTCGAGGTCCTCGGCGATGATGCGCTCGGCGTCCACATGCTCAAGGAGAATGTGTGCGATTTCGTGAAGGAGGGTGAAGAGGACCTTGTCGAGCCGCTTTCCTCTCCCCGAGAGGCCGATGACGGGAAAGTCATCGACGTACATGGCGCAGCCATCGATCTTCCCGCCAGGAAGCATCTCGACGTAGACTAGCCTTACCCCGACTTCCGCGAACCGCTTGGGCAAGTCGGAGAAATCATTGGACGTCCTTAGGGTCCGGGACAAAGAGCGGGCAAGGCCCTCCAGCCCGTTCGCCGAGTACGTCTTCACAGGAGGCAGTTCACGGGCTGCCTTGCGGACGCATGCGACCCAGGCTCGCTGAAGGATGCTGATTTCTTCACCATGGTTTCCGCGCTTCGCAGCTGCGGCGAATGCTGGTTCTGCCTCCATGGATCTGAGCTCAAACAGTTCCATGACCTCGGCCTCGAGTTCGTCGAGGCTATTGCTGGTGAGCAGGTTGCGTTTCCGAAGTAACTGGATCGGGGCTTTGCTGTTGAGCAGCGCCCGTCGGCGCACTTCTTCCAGCTTTCCCTGGGTGGCCTTGTTTTTGGCCTGTTCGGCAAGTAGGTACTGGTCCTGCAACTTCAGCCAGTACTCAGCCGACTGGCCGAGAGCGGCACCAATCTGTGCCGCCGACTCCCTGGTGATCTCCTTTTTGCCAGTGATGATCTCGGACACGAACTGGGTGGGTCGGTCGAGGACAGCGGCAAAGTCGGCCTGAGACCAGCCTCTGGCATCCAACTCGTCACCAAGGAGTTCGCCCACCGGAATCTGGTGCGTTGGCAGCGGGTCGTGTTCAGCGTTGCTCATTTGGCTTCCATCTGTGGAGTCAAGAGTTCGAAGACGACAGTGCCGTGGCTATCGGAGTTCTTGAACGTGAGTTCGATTACGCGGCCAGAGCTCAACGTCGCCCGCGCCTTGCCCGGCAAGCCGTCGTCAGGCTTGATCCGCAACACGCGCATGTTCCGAAGGTCGGTGTCGACGTACGCCGCTCGTGCGCATTGAACGAGCCGATGGAAATCTGCGGTCTCACGGGCGCCCCAGCCTGCGGGTCGGAAGCCGGGCTCGGCGGCAAGGCGACGCAGAGTCTCATCCAGGTACTCCCGTTCCACGCTTCCATTCTCCATCACCCATTGGCTGATGACCTGCAACCCACCCGTGGACGCTACAGGCCGCCCCATCGGGCCGGGTGCCGCGCCCGACACGCCCACGTTCCTGCCCCCCTTCCATCACCCCTAGGGTGATCGGCTGTATGCTACCTTGCGACAAGATCCCCTCGGGGGTCGTGACGATGGGAGAACTGCCATGTCTGCACCGCTCGCAGAGCATTCGGACAAGAAGGACAAGGGGGTCGAGGTGGTGATCAACGGGACCGCCGTCAGCCTCGACCACGACACCGTGACCTACGGGGAGCTGGGACAGCTGGCCTTCCCGGGCCACGACCCGCAGGCGATGTTCACGGTTACGTACCGGCACGCAGCCACCCCGCACGGCGGGAGCGGGACCCTCGTCGCCGGCGAGTCCGTGAAGGTCAAGAAGAAGGGGACGACGTTCAATGTCCGGCTCACGACTCGTTCGTAGCAGCCAGGACCTGGCCCGCCTCATGCAGGAGGGCTACGCAGTCCGCATCGTCAACGGGTTCCTCGTCGTCAACGACATCCCGTTCGTGGACGAGGCCGCTCAGGTGCAGTGGGGTTCCTTCCTCTGCCCGCTGGACCTGAGCGGCGACACCACCGCGCCGCCGAGCACCCACGTGATGTGCTTCGTCGGAGGGGTACCTCGCGACAAGAACGGCCGACCGATCGACGGCCTGGTCAACGACGGCGTCGAGCGCTGGTCCGCGAGCCCGGATCTGACCGCGACCTGCGGCTTCTCCCAGAAGAAGCCGGACGGCAACTACACGGACTTCTACGAGAAAGTCACGTACTACGCAGCGATGGTTGCCGGACCCGCGCAGGCCGTCGACCCGGGCGCAACGCCCTTCACATTCAAGCCGGTTGAGACGGACGAGGACGACGGGGTGTTCGTCTACGTCGACACCTACTCGAGCCGGGCTGGAATCACCGAACTCAACGCGCTCTTGGCGGTGAAGAAGGTCGTCATCATTGGCCTCGGCGGCACGGGCTCCTACCTGCTCGACCTGCTAGCTAAGACCCCTGCCGTGACGCTGCACCTGTACGACGGCGACTTCCTCCGCAGTCACAACGCGTTCCGGGCACCCGGCGCCGCAAGCATCGACGACCTGCGGGCGCCGATGAAGAAGGTTGATTACTACGAGCGCATGTACTCCGCTATGCGCCGCGGCATCAAACCGCATCCGGTCAACGTCACCGCCGAGAACGTCAACGAGATACTCGACGCCAACTTCGTGTTCCTGGCCATGGACACCGGGCCGGACAAGGAGGCCATTATCAAGGCTCTAACCGCCCACGGTGTCCCTTTCATCGACACCGGCGTCGGCCTCAGCAGGGACGGCAACGGCGTCAACGGTCAGATCCGGATCACCACCTCCACGCCCGCCCGGACAGACCACATAGAGCGCGACGGACTCATCTCCTACTTCGCCGGCGACCACGCCGACTACGACACGAACCTTCAGGTCGCCGAACTCAACGCGCTCACCGCAAACCTCGCTGTCCTGCGGTACAAGAAGCTTCTCCGCTTTTACGCCGACACCGAGGACGAGCGGCACACCGTCTACGCGTTGGACTCGAACGACCTCCACAACCGGTACGGCACATCCGAGGCCAACGCCGAAGACGACTCCTGCGAGCAGCCGCTTGCGTCCGAGGCGGACGACGCTGCATGAGATGCAAAAAGCTGACGACGGTATTCACCGAATACATCCCGGCTGAACTTGAACCGGAAACGCTGTATATCTCGATGACGTTCGAAACCGCAGTCCACCTCTGTGCCTGCGGATGCCAAACGAAGGTCGTCACTCCATTCGGTCCCCACGACTGGGTGCTGACCTTCGATGGAACCGTGAGCATGCGGCCGTCCGTCGGGAACGGCCAGCAATCCTGTAGATCGCACTACTACATCCGCAACAACGGCATCGACTGGCTGCCCCCGCTCTCGACCAGCGCCACCCGTGCTGCTAGCGCACGAGATCGGGCCGCACACATCCAGGCAGGCAACGTGCCGCTTTCGAAACCATGGTGGCGGCGAACGTGGCTTCGCATACGCCGGATCACCAGATCAGGTTGACAAATCGGGGCGATCCGAGTCGCCTCCCGTACCGAGTCCTACCCTCGTTAGAGGAGGCGACGGCACAGACAAGCGCCTCTGCCGCCGCCAATCCTGTGTTGATCAAGATGCCTGGGCGCGACCGCGTCGCAGGTCGCTCCTGGCGCGTGCCGATGCCGCCGATCCCGCGATGTGTAGCAAGATCGGGTGCACGGGCGTCAGGTGTAGCGGCTGTGCCGATTTGCGGCAACCTGGTCTGGGTACAGCGGGTACCCGTTGCGGCTCAGCATTTGGTGCACGACGTCGAGGCAAAGGTCAGGTATCGGTGTCTTCAGGAGTTGAGGTCGGTCAGGGGGTGCCGGGCTGGGGCCAGCCGTTGAGCACGGACG
>NZ_MUYZ01000218.1:0-12120 GCF_003013775.1 Micromonospora sp. MH33 | reverse complement strand
CACGTGGAGCCGACCAGAAGACCCGCGTACGCGGGCAGGTGGCAGTGAAGCGTGAACCCGGCACCGCCACCGCGGGTAAGACCGGGACCGTCTCACCGCAAGGCGAGACTACCGATCGTGTGCTCACTAGAGTGCACTGAGAGGTAACGGCGCGGTACTACGCCGGTGGCGGATGCAGCACCGGCTTCGGGGTGTACTGGAACGACGCCCGCCAGATCCTCAGCGCCGGGCACTGCGGGGCGAACGGCCAGGTCGCGTACGACGGTGGTGGCCCCACCAACACCATGGGCCCGATCATCAACGACAACAACCCGCGGGACACCCTGATGATCCGGGTCTCGGCCGGCGGCCGGATCTACACCGGGGCGTACAACGCCGCCACCAGCATCGGGGTCGGCGGCGCCGCCTCGGACTACGTCGGCAACTACGTCTGCACCGGCGGCTCCTCCAGCGGTGAGCACTGCAGCCTGCGGGTCAGCGTGGTGAACCAGTTCGTCAACGTCGGCTACGTGATCGGGCCGGTGACGCAGGCCAACCACATCGTCGCCGGGGGCTGCGCCGCCGCGCCGGGCGACAGCGGCGGGCCGGTGTACTCGTACCGCTCGGACGGGCGGGTCGACGCCCGTGGCACCGTCTCCGCCGGGGTGACCGGCACGGCGGTCTGCCCCGGCGTGGTCGCCAACGGTTCCAGCACCGTCTGGTACGCCCCGCTGCTGCGGCCGGTGGGTGACGCGCAGATCGGGTCGCTGACCTACTACGGCGCCTCGCTCATCCAGGGCTGAGCGCTCCCGTCCGGCGCCGAGCCGTGCCGGTCGGCGAACCGCAGCTCCGAGCAGCGTGGGCCGGTCCGCACGGACCGGCCCACGCCGCTGTCCGCTGTGGTCGGGAGCGAGCCCGGGACCGGCCCCGGCCTTGGGTGACCGTCAACAAGCGGTTCCGGCCGGTTCAGCCGGCGGGAGCGCTGGCAGACTGGGGCGATGCCCTCCGCCCATGCGTCCGCTCCGCCCGTTCCCCGCCGCCGTACCCGTGCGCTCGTCGCGGTGGTCGTCGCGCTCGCGGTGGCCGCCGCGGTCGGCGCCTGGTCGCTGCGGGACCGGGTCGTCGTCGACGGTGGTGCGCCATCCTCCGGTGGCGCGGCCACGGTCGCCGGCCCGGCGCACGGCGGCCCGGACTGCGCCGGCCGGCCGACCCGGGCGACGCGCGAGTTGCGCGGCATGTGGATCACCACGGTGAACAACATCGACTGGCCGAGCCGCCGGGGGTTGCCGGCCGAGACGGCGCGGGCGGAGTTCCGGGGCTGGCTGGACCTCGCGGTGCGGCGCCACCACAACGCGGTCTTCGTGCACGTCCGGCCGAGCGGGGACGCCCTCTGGCCGTCGAACTACGCGCCGTGGTCGGAGTGGCTGACCGGAAGCCGCGACGGCCGCGACCCGGGCTGGGACCCGATGGAGTTCATGGTCGCCGAGGCGCACGCCCGCAACCTGGAGTTCCACGCCTGGTTCAACCCGTACCGGGGCGGCCAACCGGCCACGGTGGGTGGGCCGGGCCCCCGCATCGACCAACTCGCGCCGACCCACCCGCTGCGGCGGCACCGCGACTGGGTGGTGACCTATCCCAGCGCCGACCGGCCCGGCAGCCGCCTCTACTTCAACCCCGGCATCCCCGAGGCACGCCGGTTCGTCGAGGACGCGATGCTGGAGGCGGTCCAGCGGTACGACGTCGACGGGGTGCACTTCGACGACTTCTTCTACCCGTACCCGGAGGCCGGACAGGACTTCCCGGACGACGCGGCGTTCGCCCGCCACGGCCGGGGGTTCGCCGACAAGCACGCCTGGCGCCGGGACAACGTGAACACCCTGGTCCGCGAGATGAGCGAGCGGATCAAGGCGATCAAGCCGTGGGTGAAGTTCGGCATCAGCCCGTTCGGCATCTGGCGCAACAAGCGCACCGACCCGGCCGGCTCGGCCAGCGCGGGCCTGCAGAGCTACGACGACATCTACGCCGACACCCGGCTCTGGGTACGGCAGCAGTGGCTGGACTACGTCGTGCCGCAGCTCTACTGGCACATCGGATTCGGCAAGGCCGACTACGCCAAGCTGCTGCCCTGGTGGGCGGCCACGGTGCGGGGCACCCGGGTGCAGCTCTACATCGGCCAGGCCGACTACCGGGTGGGTGAGCGCGGGGCCTGGCGCGATCCGGCCGAGTTGGACCGCCAGCTCGCCCTGAACCGGCGGCACGGGGTCAGCGGGAGCGTCCACTTCAGCGCCCGGCAGGTGCGCGCCGACAAGCTCGGGGCGGTCAGCCGGTACAGCGACGCGCACTACGCCGCCCCCGCGCTGCTGCCCACGATGGCTCAGCTGCCGGCGGCGCCACCGCCAGCGCCCGCGATCACCGGCGTGCGGCGTCAGGACACCGGCGGGGTGATGCTGACCTGGCGCGGCCACGACGCCGTGAGCTTCGCCGTCTACCGGGTGGACGGCGGCGCGGCCCGGCTCGTCGGCACCACCCGTGGGGGCGACTGGGTGGACCGCGCCGCCCCGGCCGGCGGGCCGCTCACCTACTGCGTCGCCGGCCTGGATCGCAGCGGGAACGAGGGCCGGCTCAGCCCGCCGATGTCGGTGGCCGCCGGGTAGCGGCGGCACGACCTGCCGGTCAGCTGGCGCGCTCGTGTGCCTCGACCAGTGGCGTGCCGGCCGGGCGTAGCCGAGTACCCCGTCCGGCCTGCGGCACGTGGCACGGATCGGGCCCGGCGTGTGTGCGCCGATCTGTCCCTGAATTCGCGAGAAGTTGGTTCTGGTCGCCGAGGGTCAGGCGCCGGACACGGCCACGACGAAGGCGGCGAGATAGGTGGCCGCGAAGATGGCCGGCACCCACTGCTCCAGGTGGGTCAACGGCCAGTACTTCGCCTTGTCTCTGCCCTCGCCGAGGGCCTTCCACTCCGCCCGCCAGTAGGGCGAGGCGGGCAGTCGCTCCTCCAGCACACCGAGCACGACGTACTTCGCCGAGTTGAGCTGCCGGTAGGAACGGACCAGGACGAACCAGGCGACGCACTGCACGATCAGCGCGACCAGCGGAAACACCAGCAGCCACGGCGAGGCCGCCGGCCGGTCCCGCCAGAAGGTGCCGATGAGCGCGAAGGCCGCCGTGTTCAGGGTGAGAAAGAAGGTGTTCGTGAGGCTCCGCCGCGCACTGATCCGGTCCGCCATCTCCGCGTACAGCTTGTACTGCTCCAGGATCGCGTTCTGGTAGTCCTTGCCGGCGGCGGCGTAACCGTCCCGGTCGACAGCCGAGTTCCACAGCGTCGGACGAATCGCGTCGATCGGCGTCGTCGCGGCGCCGAGGTATCTCGTGAAGATCGTCCTGACGTCCATCGCCACAGTGTGCCGAACCGGCTCACCGCTCGCCAGACCCACGGTGCCCCGTCGGCTGTGGTTGGCGCGGCGTTCACCTCAGCCGGACGTGGCCGGGCCCCTTCGCGTCGACCTCCACCTCGGGGACCAGCCCGACGAGCATGTGGCTGAACTTTCCGAAGCCGAGCCACTCCCCGGTCACGGCGGCGCCGAACTCGTCGTTTATCGCCTTCGCCAGGTCGACGAGCCGCATCGGCCCGGGGAGACCACCCAGTGTCCGGCGGATGAACTCGGCCACGGCCTCCAGCCGTTCGGCGTCGGCGGGCGCCGCGCTCGCGATACGCGCCGCCGTCCCCGGTACGAGCATGACCGTGCGGGTCGGTGCGCCCTCGGGAACGGGCGGCTCGGTCGCGAACCAGACACGCTGGCTGTCGTGGTCCACCTTCAGCACCCGTACCAGCACGGCGTCGCCGAACGCCACGTCCCGGTCGGCCGCGATCTGGCTGATGTGCAGCAGGCCGTCCACGCCGGAGGGAATCGCCACGAGCGCGCCGAAGGACAGCACCCTGACGACCCGGCCCTCCACCACCGTTCCCTCCGGATACTGGGACAGGAACCGGTCCATCCGGAGGCTCAGGCTGATCCGGCCGGTGTCCGGATCCACAGTGACGACGCGTACCTCCACCGGGTCCCCCTTCTCGAACCCGGGTGGTCCGTCCCGCCGCCATCCCGGCGGGAACCCCGACTCGTGGACGAGGCCCGTGGCCGTGGGACCCGCGAAGCCCAGGCTCGTCTTGGGGACACTGACGAACAGGCCGAAGTCGGCGGCGTTGATGAAGCGGCCCACCAGGTCCATACCGGGCGTCAGGATGCCTGTCGTGGTGGTGGCCGGGCGGCACATGATGCGTTGGAGCCGGCGGTCGAAGTTGCTGATCCGGACCTCGACGTCCTCGCCGACCAGCCGATAGGTCCGCAGACCCTGCTCCTCGACCCAGCCCCGCTCGAACCGCAGGTAAGCACTGATCGCCCACGCGTCGTGGAACCGGACGATGACCGCCCGCGCCGACATCGCGCGGACGATCTGGGCACGGAGCGGGCGAGACTCCCGCCAGGCCTCCTCCAGCAGGTCGAGCATGCGGTCGACGTCGGCCAGCTCCGGCGGCGGTCCGCCCGGATCGAAGGCCGCCAGGTCGACGGTCGCGCCGGCGGCGTTGCGCAGCCGCACCGGTCCCGAACCGACCGGAATCTCCACGATGCCGTCCGCGGTGTCGACGGTCAGCTCGTGGTTCCGCCGGGGAACACCCGCCGGGCCCGGCCCGGTTGCGTCATCCGGCTCCGGCCAGGTCACCGTGACCGGGCGCAGCGCGATCGCCGGTAGCGGAAACGCGATCCGCCGCTGCCGGCCGATGGGGCCGAGCTGGAGGGTGGTGCCGTCGCGGTGGAAGCCCACCAGGGCCGACGGGACGAGCCGGAGCACCTCCTGCAACGGTCCGGACGGAAGGTTCTCCATCGGTGGCGGCGGGAGGCGACGGGTCTCCCGGTGCAGTGCCAGGCAGACCTCGCTGAGCAGCCACGCGGACGGAGTGTCCAGGACCAGGTCCGGCAGCCGGAACAGCGCACCGGCGGCCCAGTCGAGGATCCGCCGGCGGTCCTCCCGCGCGATGGTCAGCAGGCAGTCGGTGAGCAGCCGGTCGCACTCCTGTCTCGGGTCGTCCTGGCTGAGATAGGCCCAGACGAGCTGTTCCTCCAGCAGCAGCAACGGGCTCATGCCCAGGTCGTCGCAGCGCGTGGCGGCTCGCAGCTCCGCCGCCGGAACCGCGCCGGACAGGACGTGCCGCCGTAGCGCCGCGCGCGCGGCGGTCCGGAACTCGGCGGTGAGCTCGACACCGTCCTTCGAGACCGCCTCGACGATGTCGCTCTCGCTGAGCTCGGCCTCCAGGTGCAGCGTCCCCGGGCCGAGGAGGGCCCGGCGGACCTGCCGTACCAGCGGATACGGCGCGAGCGGCGGGCCGCTCACCAGAATGCCCAGGGTCGTCGCCGGCGAGGGCTCCCATTCGAGCTCACCGGTGAGGGTTTCGGTCCAGGTCGCCGGCATGCCGCTCAGTCCCGGACGAGAAGCTGAGGATACGGTCGGGCCGACGGCGTCAGCGGCGCCGCGCCGATCAGCACGGTGCAGACCTGCTGACCGGCGCTCATCAGCGACATGGCGAACCGGTGGATGTCATCCGGGTCGCCCTCCCGCGTCGCCACTCCGACGCCGACGACCATCGTCACGTCGAACTTCGGGTGGGCCTCGTACGGTTTCCAGGTCCACACCGGTCCGGTCCCGCAGCCCCGCGCGGGCGATCCCCGGAACGTCATGAACTCCAGTCTGCCGTCGCTGAACAGCCGGCGGACCGTACGCAACAGGTAGCGCACGTCGTCCCGGTACGGCCCGGACCGCAACTGGAGGTCGCTGAGCACGCAGATCCGGTCCGGCTGGCCGAGCCGTCGGGTCATCGGCACCCGGGTGAGCGGTTCCATCGTGGCGATCGCGTCGACGACGGCGTCCATGTCCGGCTCGGTGCCGTGCCGCCACACCCGCACCAGGCTGTGCAACGTCGAGGACAGGGTGCGGACCGCGAACGCCGGGTCGGTCCGGCGGCCCGCGGCGGCGGACCGGGGCACCGGCCGGTACGGCGTCTGCGGCAGCGGGGCGGCCCGCTGGTCGTCGACCGGAACCACCTGCGCGTCCACCACCGCGGCGATCATGCCGGGCGGCTTGCCCCCGCGAGCCCGGCCGGCGGCCCTCGGGCCGGCTGGCCCCGGTCGCCCCGCGCCGTGGCCGCCCGCCGGGGAGGTGGCGCCCGGCTCCTCCGCGAACGTGCGCTCCGCCGAGCCGACCTCGTCGTCCGACCAGCCGTCGGCGACCATGCCGACGACGTGGTGGTCGATGTCGTCGTCGAGGAGGTCGGCGGGGTCGGCGGCCGTCAGCGCCCGGGCGACCGGCGGCGCGACCTGGTCCTCCAGCCGCACGCCGACGAGCGCGAGAGCGCCGTCGAGATCGGCGAGGCGGTCCCGGTGGGCGATGATGAGCAGGGCGTCGCGAAGGGTCATGTGGACCACATGCGGTCGCGGCGTCCGTACAGGTCGTGCTTGTGCAGCGTGACCCGCTTGATCGTCTCGAGTGTCCGGTCGTCGAGCCGCCCCTCCTGGGTCAGGTGCAGGACGACCTTCACCAGGTCGAGGAACTCGGCGGTGCTGACCGGCCGCTCGTCGGTGGACGCGCCCGCGACCTGGTGGGCGAGATCGTCCACGAGCGACCGGAGTTCCGCCGGCAGGGTGGGGAAGTACCGGTCGGCGATCTCCACCAGCCGCTCCGGGCCGGGAGCGGGCAGCCGGAGGACGATGCACCGCCGGAGGAAGGCCTCCGGGAGATCCCGCTCGTTGTTGGTCGTGATGATCGTCAGCGGGCTCCAGTCGGGCGCGTCGGGTGCGGGCAGGACGGTGACGTCGAGGCCCGGGACGGACGCCTGCCGGCTGCCGAGGGGAACGAGCAGCCCGTTGCAGAACGCGCTGTCCGCCTTGTCGATCTCGTCGATGAGCAGCACGGCGCCCGCGTGCGCGGGCTTGTGGTCGACCAGTCGCACGGGCGGACGCGCCGGTTCGACGTCCGACTCGTGTTCGGGCGTCTCCTGAAGGCCGCGCGCGGCCGCCGAGTCCGGGTTGAGGGCCCACCACAGCGGGCCCGGCTCCAGGTAGGGGGCGATGGATGCCAACCCCGGCCCCTGGGCGAGCCGGTTCGCCTGCGCGTCACCGAGCCGGCGCACGTTGTCCAAGCGGGAGGTGAGGTCGGCCGGCCGGGAGTCGTCCGTGGTGACGAACTCGTAGTAGGCGACGTCGAGGTTGCGGGCGACGTAGCTCGCCAGGCTGGACTTCCCACATCCGGGTGGGCCGCCGAGCAGGAGCGGCCGCCCGGTCAGCAGGGCCACCTTCAGCGCCGTCACGATCTCGTCCGTGACCAGGTAGACGTCACCGGACCGGGAGTCGCCGAGCCGGGCCGGGCCGGGCGTGGGACTGTCGCGGAGGTTGTCCAGGATGTCGAGGGCGGCCGTGAGGTCGGCATCGGTGGTGGGTGCTGCCTGGTCAGTCGACATCGGCTTCCGCCATCTCGGTACTCAGGGCGCGGATGCGCTGGATCAGGCGCCAGGTCTGCCGGTCGGCCTGATCGTCTCCGGCCAGCTGGATCCGGCGGCCCCGGATGATGGTCGAGTCGGCCGCCGGCTGGGCCGACACCAGGGCGAAGACGATGCCGGGAAAGCGTCGCATGAGTTCGAGGACGACCTCCTTGATGATTCGCGTGGGGACCTGATCGCATTTGATGAGCGCGAATGCGACGGTGTTCTCGTGCTGGAGGTACCGCTCGACGTCCGCCGGGCCGTCATCCGGATGGAAGTGCATGGCGGACCGCAGCCGGTCGTCGTAGCGGGAGATGAGTTCGGCCGCCATGTCCTCGCCGGCCACCCCGCTGAGCTGGGCCATCTGGACGCTGTCCGGTGACGGGCTGGCGCGGAGGACGGCGTGCTGTGCCGGGAGCAACCGGCCCGCGATCAGGTGCACGATCCGGCGTTGCGACGGTGCCTCGCTGACGCTCATCAGGGTGCGGGCGTGGTCGAGGTCGACCCAGAGCGGGACGAGTCGCCGCTTGGCCGACGTTAGGCTCTCCGCCGGGAGGTATTCGGCGATCGTCCGGATCACCTGGTAGGCCACCGGCAGGCTGCTGTTGAGCAGCGCCGCGGCGACGAGCGCGTGCTTCTCGCGGTGGGCCTGCAACGTGTCGAGACCGATCCCCAGCGTCCGCGCAGCCTCCTCCAGGGCGTGCCCGGGAGCCGCCGAGATGAAGTGGGCGACGTCGTCGACCCAGCGGGCCGCCCTGGGCGGCAGCGGCACCACGCCGACCTGGTCGCTGATCTCCCGCGCCGTCTGGCGCGCCGCCGCCTCGTTCTGCTTGCGGTTCGTGGGGGTCAGCACCGACAGCGCGGCGAGGCCCCCGGCCCTGCCGAGCGGGCTGTCGGCGAAGTCGCGGGCGGAGACGTTGCCGAGGAGCACCGGGATGATCGGAAGGTCCGGCTCGAGCGTCTTGCGCCAGCCGAGCAGGCGCGCCTCCTCCTGCATGTACTCGGACGTCAGCGCGTCCTGATCCACCAGCACCACGGCCGCCGAACAGCGGATCAGCGACAGGCAGACGGCCTGCTCGAACCGGTCGCCGACGGCCACCTCCCGCTGGTCGATCCACACCTCCAGTTCTTTGGCCGCAAAGCTCTCCGGTAACCGGTCCAGGAGTTGCCGCAGATATCGTTTGCGGTACCGGTGCCGATTCACGGTGTCGCCGGGCTTCAGCTCGTTCGCGCTCCGCTCTCGACTGGTGTGGCTGATGAATACGCCGGACGAGAAACCGGTGCCCAACAGCGATACGGTGCCCACGGTCGAAGTATAGGAAGGCATCGGAAGCGGCAAATCCGGCTGTGGTCCGGCATTCCTGCCCGACCGCCCGATGTCGACTCAGGTCGGCGCCTCGTCCGGCTTCGCCGGGAAGTCGTCCCACAGGTCGGACCGGGTGAAGTCCGCGTTCCGCCTCGTCGGCCCGGGCGCGCGGTTAGCCTCCTTGGCATGGCGCGGCAGATCCCCCCGATCGACGTCCAGCGGTGGGTGAACTCGCCCCCGCTGACCCCCGACGCCCTGCACGGCAGGGTGGTCCTGGTGGACATCTGGGAGTACACCTGCATCAACTGGATCCGCACCGCGCCCTACGTCAAGGCGTGGCACCGGGACTACACCGACCTCGGTCTCACCGTCGTCGGGGTGCACGCGCCCGAGTTCGAGTTCGGCCGGCACGCCGAGAACATCGACCGGGCGATCCGCGACCACGGGCTCACCTATCCCATCGCGCTCGACAACAACTTCACCTTCTGGCGGGCCCTCGGCAACGACGCCTGGCCGGCGAAGTATCTCTTCGACGCGGACGGGCGGTTCGTCGACCGGTGGGTCGGGGAGGGCGACTACGAGCGGGTCGAGTCGGAGATCCGGCGGCTGCTGGAGATCAGGGCGCCGGGCACGCGGCTGCCGCCGGTCAGCCCCGAGGTATCGGCGTTCGCCACGACGGGGGAGCCCAGCTACGTCGGCATCACGCCGGAGACCTACCTCGGCGCCGACCGGGGGGTGCCGGGCTCGTTCAGCGTGGCCGGTGACTGGCGCAGCAGCGGCGAGTACGTGGAGCTCGGCTCCGGGATCGGCGAGCTGGCGCTGCCCTTCAACGCCGGCGAGGTGAACCTCGTGGTCCATCCGGGACCCGCCGGTCAGGCCGCCCTGCGGGTGCTGCTCGACGGGGAGCCGATCGGCGCGGAGCGGGGCGCCGCGGTGGGCGCGGACTCGGTGGCGCCGGTCGACCGGGCCGCCATGATCCGGCTCGTCGCCGGCGCGTCCCGCGACGACCACCTGCTCACCCTGGTCACCGACCAGCCCGGCTTCCGCGCGTACGTCTTCACCTTCGGGCCGTGACAGCCGGCGGTCTCAGCCGGACACGTCGACGGCCGCGGCGCCCACCACGGCCCGCTCACCCTCCTGCTGCACGTAGCCGACCACCGACGCCTGCCGGGGATCGAGGTCGGGCGGCACCGCCAGGTCCACCCGCCCCTCGTCGGCGTTCAGGCCCACCGAGGTGAAGGCCCGCACCACGTTGTCCTGCCGCAGCCGGCGCCCGGCGTTCTCGCCCCGGGGGACGTCGTTCTCCAGGCCGCGTTCCACGACGGCCACGTGCAACATGCCGCGCGCCGGCGGATACCCGGCCCGGTAGTCCACCACCACGTGCCCGCCGCCCGCGTCCCCGACCGACAGGGCGAGCGGCGTGACGGCCGCCGCCGACAGCGCGGACGAGATGGCCTCCGCCGCCCGCCGGCGGTCGGAGCCGACGAACTCGGCGGTGCCGTTGACGACCATCTGCGGCGTGTAGAGGTGGCCGGTCCCGAAGGCCCGCGCGTACGCCTCCTGCCGCGCGGTGTACGCCGCGGCGGCGTAGGGGTCGGGCCAGCCCAGGTGGTCCCAGTAGTCGACGTGGAAGCCGAGGGCGAAGACGGGCTCTCCCCGCTTCCGGGCGTCCCGCTCGATCTCGGTCAGCACCTCCTCGGCGGGCGGGCAGCTCTCGCAGCCCTGCGAGGTGAACATCTCCACGACGGCGAAGCCGCCGTCGCCCGCCTGCGGCGGCGACCCGGTGGGCGAGAGGTCCGTCATGGGGTGGCTCCTCTCCGTCGGACCTGCTGGCGGCATTCCGATTCCCGCTGGCGTCGGGACCATTCCTGGCGTGGGCCTCGGCGTCAGGCCGGCGCCCCGTCCAGCGCCGCCAGGAAGTCGTCCACCAGGTCGGCGGTGTCCTCGATGCCGGTGGAGACGCGTACCAGCCCGTCCCCGATGCCGGCGGCGGCCAGCTGGGCCGCGTCCGCGATCCCCGCCCACATCGACCGGGGGTGCACCACCAGCGTGCTGACGCTGCCCAGGCTGGCCGCCCGCTTGGCCAGCCTCAGCCCGGCCAGCAGCGCGGCGGCCCCCGCCCGCCCGGCCGTGAGTTCCACGCCGAGCACCCCGCCGAAGCCGGTCATCTGCCGGCGCGCGAGGGCGTGCTGGGGGTGCGAGGTCAGCCCCGGGTAGCGGACCCGGGCGACCGCCGGGTGCCCCTCCAGGGCCCGGGCCAGGGCCAGGGCGTTGGCGTTGTGCCGCTCCACCCGCAGCGGCAGCGTGCGGATGCCGCGCAGCAGCAGCCAGGCGTCCACCGGGCCGAGGGTGCTGCCGGTGACGATCGCGGTCTGCCACACCCGCTCGACCAGCCCGGCGGGGCCGACGACCACCCCGGCCGACACGTCGGAGTGGCCGCCGAGGAACTTGGTGCCGCTGTGCCAGACCAGGTCCGCGCCGAGGCTCAGGGGACGCTGGTTGACCGGCGTGGCGAAGGTGTTGTCGACCACCACGAGCGCGCCCGCCGCGTGGGCCGACGCGACCACGGCCGCCAGGTCGGTCAGCTCCAGCAGCGGGTTGCTCGGTGTCTCCACCAGCACCAGGCGGGTCTCCGGGCGCAGCGCCCGGTCGAACGCCCCGGCGTCGGTCTGGTCGACCTGGGTGCAGGCGACCCCGAAGCGGGGCAGCAGGCCGGTGGCGAGCGAGGTGGTGCCGCCGTAGGTGCTGCGCTGCACCACCACGTGGTCGCCGGCGGAGAGCAGGGCCAGGGCGACGGTGCTGATCGCGCCCATGCCGGAGGCGGTGACCAGGCCCGTCTCCGCGCACTCCAGCTCGGCCACCACGGCGGCCACCTGCGCGTGGTTGGGGTTGCCGTAGCGGGTGTAGAAGGCGCTGCCCCGGGGCTCGGTGGCGATCTCGGTGAACCGCTCGTCGGACTCGGCGCTGAAGGTGGCGCTCTGCACGATCGGCGGCGCGACCGCCCCACCGGGGACCAGGCCGTCGTCGCCGTGCACGGCGGCCGTGCCGAAGCCGGTCACGACCGTGCCACCCGGTCCACCAGGGCGCCGTAGCTGCCCAGCGCCGCGAACTCGGGCAGCGTCAGGTCGCTGCCGTGGCGCTGGCGCAGCACGGTGACCAGCCGCAGGGCGCGCAGCGAGTCCCCGCCGGCGGCCAGGAAGTCGGTCGCGGGGTCGCGTGGCGCGGCCCCGAGCACCTCCTGCCAGGCCCCCGCCACCCGGGCCGCCCACTCGCTCCGCGCGTCGCCGCCGGGCACCGGCCCGGCGGT
>NZ_MUYZ01000217.1:0-12140 GCF_003013775.1 Micromonospora sp. MH33 | reverse complement strand
CACCGCGTCGGCCGCGCCGGCCGCGGCGAAGCCGTGCTCGGCGGCCACCGCGCGGACCGCGTCGGCCCCGGCGAGCTGCTGGAACGCCGGCTTGGCCCGCTTCGACACGTCGCGCGGGATGGGCGCGCCGGGCACCGGCAGGTAGCCGATCTCGCCGGCCGCGCCACTGCTGCCGTGGTGCAGCCGCCCGCCCAGCATGATCGCCAGGCCGACACCGGCGTCCACCCAGACCAGCACGAAGTCCGCCGTCCCCTGCGCCGCGCCGGACTGGGCCTCGGCCACGGCGGCCAGGTTCACGTCGTTCTCGAAGACCACCGGGGTGTGCAGGTCCTCGCGGAGCGCGGCGAGCAGGCCGCTGTGCCAGCGCGGCAGGTTGAACGCGAAGGTGATGTCGCCGGTGCCCGGGTCGACGAGACCGGGCGTGCCCAGCACGATCCGCCGCACGCTGGACAGCTCCGCGCCGGCGCTGCTGGCCGCCTGGACCACCGCGTTGTGCACCACGCCGACCGGGTCGTCGGTGTCCTTCGTGGACTGCTCGACCCGGCCCACCACGGCGCCGGTGATGTCGGCGCAGGCGGCCACCACGCGCTCGGCCCCGACGTCCACGCCGACCACGTACGCGCTGCTCGGGCGGACCGCGTAGAGCTGGGCGTTCGGGCCCCGCCCGCCGGCCTGCTCGCCGACCCGGGCGACCAGGCCGCGTTCCTCCAGCCGTTCGACCAGCTGGGACGCGGTGACCTTGGAGAGCCCGGTCAGCTCGCCGATCCGCGCCCGGGTCAGTGGCCCCTGCTCGAGCAGCAGCTCCAGCGCCGCGCGATCGTTGAGCGCCCGCAACAGTCGGGGGGTGCCGGGCAGCCGGGTCGCACTCATGCCAACGTCCTCTATTTTCAGTAAAGTTTGCTAACCACAAAACGCCTGCCGAGGGGTGTCCGTTAGCGTATCGGCCACCCCGATCCGGGGTCGTCGGACGACCCGGCAGGGAAAGGGGCTACTCGTGGGGTTGGATCCAGGACTCCGTCGGCTCGCGCTGGGCACGCTGCTGGCGGCGTACCCCGGCCCGGTCCCGCCCGACTGGGCGGTCGACCTGCTCGCCGACGGGCTCGCCGGGCACACCCTGTTCGGCACCAACGTCCACGACCCGGCCCAGGTGGCGGCGACCACCGCGGCGCTGCGCGCCGGCCGCCCGGACGTGCTCATCGCGATCGACGAGGAGGGCGGGGACGTCACCCGGCTGGCACACGCCACCGGCAGCCCGTACCCGGGCAACGCCGCCCTCGGCGCGGTCGACGACCCGACCCTGACCCGCCAGGTCTACGCGGCGATCGGCGCCGAGTTGGCCGCCCTCGGCATCAACCTGGACCTCGCGCCGACCGTCGACGTGAACACCGCCGACGAGAACCCGGTGATCGGCACCCGCTCGTTCGGCGCCGACCCGGCCCGGGTGGCCGCCCACTCGGCCGCCGCGGTCGCCGGCCTCCAGTCCTCCGGGGTGGCGGCGTGCGCCAAGCACTTCCCCGGTCACGGCGCGACGGTCGCCGACTCCCACTACGAGCTGCCCACCGTCGACGTGCCGCCGGCCGTGCTGCGCGAGCGCGACCTGCCGCCCTTCGCCGCGGTGGTCGACGCCGGGGTACGCGCCGTCATGACCGCGCACATCCGGGTGCCCGCGCTGACCGGCGACGGTCCGGCCACCTTCAGCCGGGCGGTCCTGGTCGACCTGCTGCGCCGGGATTACGGCTTCACCGGCGCCGTGATCACCGACGCGCTGGAGATGAAGGGCGCCGCCCTGGCCGCCGGCGGCGTGGGACCGGCCGCGGTCCGCGCACTGGCCGCCGGGGCGGACCTGCTCTGCATCGGCGCCAAGGTCGACGCCGACCTGGTGACGCACGTCGTCGAGGAGATCGTCGCCGCGCTCGCCGACGGCCGGCTGGACCGGGCGCGGGTCGAGGAGGCCGCCGGCCGGGCCGCCGAGCTGGCCGCCTGGACGGCCACGGGCGGCACGGCGGCCACGACCCCGGATGGCCTCGGCTACGCCGCCGCCCTGCGCGCGGTGCGCGTGGAGGGCGATGTCACCGGCCTGGCCGCGCCGCTGGTGGTGCAGGTGCACGCCACCTCCACCATCGCCGAGGGTCGGGTGCCGTGGGGGCTGGGCCCGCACCTGGCGGGTGCCGAGGAGGTCCGCGCGGTCGCCGGCGAGACCGACCCGGACGAGCTGCGCGGGCTCGCCGGGGAGCGTCCCATCGTGCTGGTCGGCCGGCACCTGCACCGGCTGCCCGGGGCGCGGGAACTGGTCGACGCGCTGGCCGCCACGCACCCGGTGACCGTGGTGGAGATGGGCTGGCCGGGCGGCTGGCGGCCGACCGGCGCCCGGGCCTTCGTCACCACGTACGGCGCCAGCCACGCCAACGGGCGCGCGGCGGCACAGGTGCTCGGCCTGGCCGGCTGAGGTCTGCCAGGCCCCGTTCCGGGGTACTCCGTTCGGATGAGCGCCGTCGACCCCTGGTACCGGGCGCTGGCCGACCTGGTCTCCCGGTCGCACCGGGTGCCCCCGGACGCGCTGCCGGCGGCGGTGACCGCGGCGGTGCGCGAGCTCGGCGTGGCCGTGACCATCTACGTGGCGGACGTCGAGCAGGAGCTGCTGCGCCCGCTGCCCGAGCCGGGTCGGCCGCTGCCGGAGCCGCTGCCGATCGACGCCAGCCTGCCCGGCCGCGCCTACACCGAGGTCAGGGCGCGGGCCGGGCAGGACGGCCGGCTCTGGGTGCCGGTGGTCGACGGCACCGAGCGGTTGGGCTTGCTGGAGGTCGGCCTGCCGGTCGGGGCGGACCCGGACGACCCCGCCGTGCGGGACGGCTGCCGGGCGATCGCCGGCCTGGTCGGGCACCTGGTGGCCAGCAAGTCCGCGTACGGGGACGGCCTGCAGCGCGCCAAGCGGAGCGGGCCGATGGCCGTCTCCGCCGAGCTGCTCTGGCAACTGCTCCCGCCGCTCACCTTCGCCGTCGACACGGTCGCCGTCAGCGCGATCCTGGAGCCCTGTTACGAGGTGGGCGGGGACGCCTTCGACTACGCGCTGGACGGTGGCCGGCTCGCGCTCGCGGTACTCGACGGGGTCGGGCGCGGGCTGCCGGCGACCCTGACCACCGCGGTGGCGCTCACCGCGCTGCGGGCCGCCCGGCGCACCGGCGGCGGGCTGGCCGAGCAGATCGCCGCGATGGAGGCGGCCCTGCGCAGCCAGTGGCGGGACGGGCGGTTCGTGACCGCCGTGCTGGCCGAGATCGAGGTCGACACCGGACGGATCCGGTACGTCAACGCCGGCCACCCCGCCCCGGTGCTGCTGCGCCGGGGCCGGGCGGTGCGCGCCCTGACCGGCGGGCGACGCCCGCCGCTCGGCCTGAACCTGCCCGCCGGTGAGCCGGGCGAGGCCCGGCTGGAGCCGGAGGACCGGCTGCTGCTCTACACCGACGGGGTGACCGAGGCCCGCGACGCGGGTGGCGAGATGTTCGGGCTGCCGCGGCTCGCCGACCTCGCCGAGCGGCACATCGGCTCGGAGTTGCCCGCACCGGAGACGCTGCGCCGGCTGAGCCGGGCCGTCGCCGAGTACCGGGGCACCGCCTCCCGCGACGACGCCACGATGGTGCTGGTGGAGTGGTCCGGCGCGGCGGCGGCCCGGGTGCAGCCCTGAGGCGGGCTACCGCAACCGGCGCCAGCCCGGTTCCACGGCGGAGCTGCCGTCGCCCGGCCAGCCCAGCAGGACGTCGACCGCGGTGATCCGCAGCACCCGGGCCACCACCGGCTGCGGGTCGGTCACGCGGAAGGTGGCGCCCCGGCCGACCGCCTCGGCCGCGCCGCGCAGCAGGGCGGCCACCCCGGTCGAGTCGAGGAACGGCACCGCGCCGAGGTCGACCACGATCTGCACCAGGTCGGGCCGGTCCAGCACGCCGTCGAGCACCCGGTCGAACGCGGGCGCCCCGGCCATGTCGAGGTCGCCGACCGGGCTGAGGAACAGCCGGCCCGCCCCCATGTCCCGCGTACCGATCTCCATGACCCGCCCGTCCGCTCCGACAACGCCGTCGAGACCATACCGGCCGGGCGGGGCCGGCGCGACGGGCGCCTACTTGAACGCGTTCAAATACTGTCGTACGCTGAGCCCGACTTCGATTTGAACGCGTTCAAGAGAGGCGACGGCGATGGATGCGAAGGTCTGGATGTACCTGGCCTACCTCACGGTCAGCATCGGGCTGACCGTCTGGGTGGCCCGGGCGCTCTCCCGCAACGGGCTGGTGTTCCTGGAGGACGTCTTCGCCGACAAGCGGCTGGCCGACGCGGTCAACAGCCTGCTGGTGGTCGGCTTCTACCTGCTCAACCTCGGCTACGTCACGGTGGCCATGAAGGAGGCCGACCCGGTGGGCGACACCAGCCAGGCGCTGGAACAGCTCTCCATGAAGGTGGGCCTGGTGCTGCTGGTCCTCGGCGCGCTGCACTTCTTCAACGTCTTCGCGCTCGGCCGCTACCGGCGCGGGCGGCTGCGCCAGCAGGCTGCCGCCCACCCGCCGCTCGCCCCGATCGGCTACCTCCCGCCGCAGGGCGGCCCCCGACCGGTCAACCCGGCCGGGCCGGCGCCCGGGCAGACGCCGCCCGCCGCGCCACGGTGACGCTCGCCCCGGGCGGGCGCCCGGCGGATCCCACCGGGCACGGGGCCGGTGGGATCCGCGGGTTCACCGTCCTCTACGACGCGCACTGCCCGCTCTGCCGGGCCGCCCGGCAGTGGCTCGCGTCGCGCGCCCAGCTCGTACCCCTGGAGTTCGTGCCGGCCGGGTCGGCGGAGGCCCGGCGGCGCTTCCCGGGGCTCGACCACGACGCCACGCTGCGGGACCTGACCGTGGTGGCCGACACCGGCGCGGTCTACGCGGGCGACGGCGCATGGTTCGCCTGCCTCTGGGCCCTGGCCGACCACCGCGGAACGGCCGAGCGGCTGGCCCGCCCGCACCTGCTGCCGCTGGCCCGGCGGGTGGTGACGACCGCCTCAGCGGTACGTGAGCTGGTCCGGGAACCCCGGCCGGACCCGGGATACGGTGACGACGATGACCGAGCAGACTGCGCCGACGACCGCTGCGGATGGCCCGAGCACCGGGGCGACGGCCCGGGGTGAGCAGACCCGCCAGCTGATCCTGGACACCGCGATGCGGCTGTTCCGCGAGCGGGGGTACGCGCGCACCACCATGCGCGCCATCGCCCAGGAGGCCGGCGTGGCGGTGGGCAACGCCTACTACTACTTCGGCTCCAAGGAACACCTGATCCAGGAGTTCTACGCGGAGACCCAGCGGGAACACCAGGTGGTGGCCGCGCCCGCGCTGGCCCGGGAGCGGGACTTCGCCGCCCGGCTGGCCGCCGTGCTGCACGCCGGGGTGGACGTGCTGACGCCGTACCACTCGTTCGCCGCCAGCTTCTTCAAGACGGCGGCCGAGCCCACCTCGCCGCTCAGCCCGTTCTCCGCCGAGTCGTCCGGCGCCCGGGAGGCGTCGGTCGCGCTCTTTCGCGAGGTGCTGGAGGGCTCGACCGCCAAGGTGGACGCCGACCTGCGCGAACCCCTGCCGGAGCTGCTCTGGCTCGGCTACATGGGCGTGGTGCTCTACTGGGTGCACGACCGCTCCCCCGGCCAGGCCAAGACCCGCCAGCTCATCGACGGCGCGGTCCCGCTGGTCGACCGGCTGGTGGGGCTGTCCCGGCTCCGGGTGCTGCGCCCGGTGACCCGCCAGGTGGTCACCTTGATCCACACGCTGCGTCACTGACCGCCCCGACCACCCCGTCGGACTGAATCGCAGGTCAAGTCCGTAACCGGACAGGGGTCACCGGCCCGTCACCCCTTGCTCGACACGCGGTGGACACATAGCGTTACCAGGGTCGGGACCTGGGGGAGAGGCCGCGGACCGTGGATCCGGCCCGGGATCCACGGTCCGCGCCCGCCTCAGGGCGGGAAGACTCCGTACGACGTCCAGCCCCGGTCCGGGAAGCCGGCCGCCTCGGCCACCCGCGCCGAGGCGTGGTTGTCGTGGTCGTGCAGGTAGGTGGGAACCGCCCCCTCGTCCAGCACCCGCCGGGCCGCCTGGGCGACCAGCCGCCGGGCCAGCCCGCGCCCCCGCGTCGCCGGCGCCGTGCCCACCGCCAGTTCGTGCCCGTACGCGTCGTGCCGCTTGATCCCCGCGCCCGCCCGGTACGCCCCGTCGGCGTCCCGGACCACCAGCACCTCCCGGTCGAACAACCGCAGCCACGGCGGCAGCCCGGGCGTGCTCGGCGCGACCCACTCGCCGACGTCCGCCAGCGGCGCCGGGGCGGTGCTCCACCGGAACAGCCCGGCGTGGGTGGTGAACTCCGGTGCGCCGACCGCCGCCGGAAGGGCGCGCAGCAGACTTCCGTCGGGCCGCTCGCGGACCAGGTCCCGGATCGCGGCGGCCCGGTCCGGCGGCACCGACAGGAGCGCGCACTCCGGGGAGGCGACCGCGATGGCCGGGCGCAGCCGGCCGTCCCAGGCCGGCCGGGCCCGCCGGTGCGACCGGACCACGTGCAGCCCGGGACCGGCCGGCCACTGCCCCAGCCAGGTCGCCAGGTGCAGGAACAATCGCCGGTCGAGCACGTGATCACGGTACGCCCGCCGCGCCGGTCCGGCGCGCCGGATGCCCCGCCCGGCGCCGTAAGAACTCGGCAATAGATCGACTGCCCGCCCGTGGCTACGCTGACCTCCGGGTACGGGGAGGTGCGCCGTGGCGCAACGGGTGCTGGTGGTCGACGACGACCGGACGGTCGCCGACGTGGTCTGCCGCTACCTGGAGCACGCCGGCTACGAGGTCGACCACGTCGGGGACGGGGCCGCCGCGCTGGCCGCCGTGGCCCGGCAGCCACCACAGCTGGTGGTGCTCGACCTCATGCTGCCGGTGCTGGACGGGCTGGAGGTCTGCCGGCGGCTGCGGGAGCGGCCGGACGGCGTACCCATCGTCATGCTCACCGCCCGCGGCGACGAGGCCGACCGGATCCTGGGCCTGCAACTGGGCGCGGACGACTACCTGAGCAAGCCGTTCTCCCCCCGCGAGCTGGTGCTGCGGGTCCGCTCGGTGCTGCGCCGGGCCGGCGGCGACCCGGCCGGCGTACCCCCGGAACTGCTCGCCGACGGCGGCCTGGAGGTGGCGACCGGCCCCCGGGTGGCCCGGCTGCACGGCCGGGAGCTGACCCTGACCCTGCGCGAGTTCGACCTGCTGGCGCACCTGATGCGGCACCCGGCGCGGGCGTTCCGCCGCGCCGAACTGCTGGAACGGGTCTGGGGGTGGCGCTTCGGCGACCAGTCGAC
Source organism: Micromonospora sp. MH33 (assembly GCF_003013775.1). NCBI lineage: Bacteria > Bacillati > Actinomycetota > Actinomycetes > Micromonosporales > Micromonosporaceae > Micromonospora > Micromonospora sp. MH33. Next base: position 4,804 of record NZ_MUYZ01000217.1, on the reverse strand, counting down.
GGTGACCGTGCACGTGCGACGGCTGCGGGAGAAGATCGAGGCCGAACCGGCCGCCCCCCGCCGGATCGTCACGGTCTGGGGCGTCGGCTACCGGTACGAGCCGACCGATGCGTGACCTCGCGCTGATCTTCGGGGCGGCCCTGGTCGCGGCGCTCGCGGTGGGGCTGGCCGGCGCGGTGGCGCTGCGGTCGCTGCGCGGGCGGTCGATCACCGTGCACATCTCCGTGTTGCTCGCCATGACGGTCGGCGCCGTGGCGGCCGGGGTGGCGGTGGTCGCCGAGGCGATGTTCCTCTCCCCGCACGACCTCGAGGTGGTGCTGACCACGGTGTCCGCCGCCGCGGTGGTGAGCCTCGCGGTCGGCTGGCTGTTCGGTCGCCGGCTGGCCGCCGCGGCCGTCTGGGCAGACCAGGCCCGGGAGCGGGAGCGCCGGATCGAGAAGGGACGCCGCGACCTGGTCGCCTGGGTCTCGCACGACCTGCGCACCCCGCTCGCCGGGCTGCGGGCGATGGCCGAGGCGCTGGAGGACGGGGTGGTGGGCGATCCGGCGACGGTGGCCGAGTACCACCGCCGGATCCGGGTGGAGACCGACCGGATGACCCGGCTGGTCGACGACCTGTTCGAGCTCTCCCGGATCAACGCGGGCGCGCTGCGGCTGTCGCTGTCCGCCGTGCCGCTCGGCGACGTGGTCTCCGACGCACTGGCCGGCACCGCGCCGCTGGCCGCCGCGCGCCGGATCCGGCTGCTCGCCCCGGAATCGGGCTGGCCGACGGTGACCGCGAGCGAGCCCGAGTTGGCCCGGGTGGTGGGGAACCTGCTGCTCAACGCGATCCGCTACACCCCGGAGGACGGCACCGTCCGGGTGGACGCCGGCCGGGACGCCGACACCGCCTGGCTCGCCGTCGCGGACACCTGCGGCGGGATTCCGGAGCGCGACCTGCCCCGGGTGTTCGACGTGGCGTTCCGGGGCGAGCCGGCGCGGACCCCGCACGCGGCCGCCGACGGCGGTTCGGGCGGGCTGGGGCTGGCCATCGTGCGCGGGCTGATTGAGGCGCATGGCGGGCGGGTAGATGTCCAGAACATCACCGACGGCTGTCGGTTCGTGGTCCGGTTGCCGGCCACGGGAACCTGACGCATCGATCCGGCGTCATATTCATTTCCATACATGTACAAGTTTCTCTGGGACGGTAATGGTCATGCCGAATGAGCCGATTGACCGGTACCAGCAGGACGCCGAGCAGCGCTGGCAGGCCGTCGAGGCCGCCGGGCGGTTCCCGGCGCAGGCCGACTACCGGGGGGCCCGGCGCGGGTCGCTCTCCTGGGCGGAGCTGAACGCGCTGCCGGCCGGCGCCTCCACCAGGCGCGGCCTCACCGCCCGCTGACGCACCAAGCTCGCCGCACAACTGGTGCCTTGAAGACGCCGGACTTGGTGTACGGTGGCGAGCATGACGCGCATCACCGTGGACGTCAACGACGAGTGGCTCGAGGCGGCGCGTGAGGCGCTGGGCACCGATACGAAAGTCGCCACGATCAACGCCGCGTTGCACGCCTTCGCCGTACGCCGGCAGGCCCGGGAGATCGTGGCAGCCTTCGACCAGGTGGAGATGGACTTCGCGGAATCGGCCGAGGCCTGGCGTTACGGCGGCGGGCGTGACCTGGGCACGCTGGCCGAGGAGGCCCGCGACGGCGAGGCCGCGGCCTGATGGCCGGCCCCGTCTACCTGGCGGACACCTCGGTGTACGTACTCCAGGCCCGGCATCCGGCCGTCCGGAGGCGCTTCGAGACGCTGCTGGCCGAGGGCCGCCTGGCGGCTTGCCAGATGACCTCGCTGGAGTACCTGAACAACGCACCGCACCCCAAGGGCTACGAGATCCTCTGGCAGGCGCTGCACGGACACCGGTGGATGGACGTCACCAGCACCGCGATGGACCGGGCGCTGGCCGTTCACCGGATGCTGGCGGCCGACAGCCAGCACCGGAACTTCCGCCTACCCGACCTCATCATCGCCGCGACCGCGGAGGCGCACGGCGCGACCGTGCTGCACTACGACGCGGACTACGACCGGATCGCCGCCCTCACCGGCCAGCCCACCGAATGGGTCGTCCCGAAAGGCAGCCTCTGACCGGAGGAACCGGCGACACACCCCGGCGCTCCGCACCGAGCTTTCGCACAGGTGTCCTGTAGCGTCTTGTGGTCCGAAACCCGGTCTACGACAGGAGAAGCTCCGCGCATGGGCAAGAAGACGATCCACGTCTCCGACTTCAGCGGCCAGGTGCTGAGCGCCGACGGCGAGGTGGTCAAGGTCGTCGTGCTGGAGCACCCGGACCTGGTCGCCGGGCCTGTGCAACTGGACGCCACCCCGGTCGAGGTGGAGAGCATCGACGACGCCGCGCTGGACGTGGCCGTGGTGGATATCCACGACAAGCACGGCGGGGGCGAACCGCGCCGGGTGGTGCTGACCGCCAGCGAGTTCGACGCGATGGCCACCGACGTGCCCATGGCGCAGCTGCTGCGCACCGCCGAGCGGGTCAAGCCGCCCAAGGCCCGGCGCGGCGCCGAGAAGCTCGACTACGGCACCATCGAGCACGCCGGCAAGCCGCACCGCGGCCGGGTCACCGAGGAGGAGGCCCGGCTGGTCCGCGACCGGCTCGACGAGGTGAACAAGCGCCTCGCCGACGCGGGGATCCGCCAGGTCGACCCGGCCGACCCGGAGCACGCGGCCCGCTACGGCTTCCCCACCGCCTGACGCACCCGGCACCGGGCACGCGCCCCCGTGGCGCGTGCCCGGCCGGCGCCGTCAGGCCCGCTTGCGGGCGATCTCGGCCAGGGCGCCCTCGACCGCGGACTCCAGCGCCGCCTTCTCCAGCCCGAGCCCGGTGAGCACACCGTCGCCGCCCTCCTCTTCGAGCAGGGCCAGCAGGATGTGCTCGGTGCCGACGTAGTTGTGGCCCAGTCGCAGCGCCTCCCGGAAGGTCAGCTCCAGGACCTTCTTGGCCCGCGCGTCGTAGGGGATGAGGTCCGGGACCTGATCGGCCTTCGCCGGCAGGGTCGCGGCGACCACCTCCCGCAGCCGCTCCAGGGGTACGCCCCGAGCCACGATCAGCGCGGCGGCCAGGCCCTCCGGCTCGGCGAGCAGGCCGAGGGCGACGTGTCCCGGCGTGATCTCGGCGTTGCCGGCGGCGCGCGCCTCCTCCTGCGAGGCCATCACCACGTTGCGGGCCCGCGGGGTGAACCGGCCGAAGCCGGCGTTCGGGTCGAGCGCGGCGGCTGTCTCGGCCTTCGCGGCGGACCGCTTCTGGGCGGCCTGCTTGCTCACCCCCATGCTGCGGCCGATCTCCGTCCAGGAGGCCCCCGACCGGCGGGCCTGGTCGACGAAGTGCCCGATCAGATGGTCGGCGACGTCACCCAGGTGATCGGCGACCAGGACGGCGCCGGTGAGCTGATCCAGCGCGTCCGTGTGCGTCTTCTTGATGCCCTCGATCAGTTCGTCGAGGCGTACCGGATGGTTCATCTTCAGCGGCTCGGTCTCCGTCATGCGTCAACCATAGGTTGACGGCGTGACTGCGTCAACCAGCGGTTGACGATCTCCACGGCGGCAGACGACGAAGCGCCCCGACCCGCGGGAGCGGGCCGGGGCGCTGGTGCGCCGCGCCGTCAGGCGACGAAGCGGGTACGGCGGCGCCGGGCGATCAGGTAACCGCCCCCGCCGAGCAGCAGCAGTGCCCCGCCGACTCCGGCCAGCACGCCGATGTTCGCGCCGGTCACCGGCAGGCCGCCGCCGCCGCCCGAGGCACCCGCGCCCGGGGCACCGGTGGGCGTAGCCGTCGGCTCGGCGCCACCCGTCGGGATGGCGGTCGGCGCCGTGGTCGGCGTCGCGGTCGGAGTGGGCTGGGTGGTCGGCGGCGTGACCAGCTGGGCGTACGCGAAGTTGATCGGCCGCGGCGTCTCCGGCAGCGGCAGCTCCCGCTCGGCCAGCGTCAGGGCCGCCTCGGTGCCCCGTACCGCCTTCGTGCCCTGGCCGGCGTCGCCGTCGGCGAGCTGCCGCACGCCGCCCTGGGCGTCGACCCACTGCTTGCCGTACCAGTGGAAGACGATCGAGGTGACCTTGTCGGGCCGCGCGTCGGCCTTGACGGTCACCACGTCACCGACGATCGCCAGGGTCTGCTTCGCGGCCAGCTCGCCGTCGAACTCGCACCAGGCGGCCTCCAGGTTGCTGTCCGCCGCGTACCAGCAGTTGTCGTGCTTGACGGCGAGGTCCAGGTCGTCGAGCACCCGGATCTGGACCACGAGGCCCGCCACCGGGGCGTCGCCGAGGTTGGTCACGCCGAGCGCCGCCGGCACCACCTCACCGGGCTTGACCGGGTACTTCTTGTTGAGCCCGGTGGCCGGGTCCAGCTCGGTGACGGCGGCCAGAGTGGCGCTGTCCGGGGCCGGAGCGGCGTGCCCGGCGGACGGCAGGGCGGTGACGCCGGCGGCGAGGACCGAGGCCCCCAGGGCGAGGCGGGCGGCGAAACGTACGGTCATGCGAAAACCCCCGTATCAAGGATGACCGCAAGACCCTACTCACCTTCCCCGGCCGCCGGGGCCCGGCGAACGCCCCATACTGGACCCGTCGATCCACTGTGGCCGGCGCCACAATCGCCGATGGAGACACCGCTGGCCGGCACCCCGTGGGGTGCCGGCCAGCGTTCGTTTGTTCAGGTCAGCTGTTCCAGTGCTGGGCGACGATGTCGGCGGCCTGCTGCTCCCACTGCGCGTACGCATCCGGGTAAGCCGAGACCTGCACGGTCTGGGCGGCCTCGGTCA
>NZ_MUYZ01000216.1:0-12227 GCF_003013775.1 Micromonospora sp. MH33 | reverse complement strand
CTCGCCGGCCGGTGCCGGGGCGCCGCCGTTGGGGGAGACCGTCGCGGTGCCCTTGGCGGTGACGGGCGCCGGGGTCCGGTCACCCGCCGGCGCGCCGCCCGCTTCACCGCCGGCCGCATTGGCCAGCTCGGCCGGGTCGACGGGCGTGGCGGCGAGGGTGGCCGGCCCGGCCTCGGTGCGCAGCTCGGCGATCCGGCGCTGGAGGTCGTCGGACTCCTGCCGGGACTTCCAGGTCTCGGTACGCAGGTCGGCGAGCTCCTGCTGGGCGTTGGCGATCTCCAGCATCACCTGGGCGAGCTGCTGCCGGCCGGCGGCCACCTCCTGCTGGGTGGCGGCGAGGTGCTGCTGGGTGGTGGCCAGGTGCTGCTGGGTGGTGGCCGCGTACTCCTCGAACTGCCGGCGCGAGCCGGCCACGTGCTCGTCGGCCTTGCGGCGCTTGTCGGCCGCCTCCGCCTCGGCCCGGCGGAGCAGCTCGGCGGCCTCCTCCTCGGCCTGCCGGCGCATGGTCAGCGCGTCCTGCTCGGCCGCCTGCCGGAGCTCCGCCGCGCCCTGTTCGATCTCCGCGCGCCGGGCCGTGTACGCCTTCTCCAGCTCGTCCTGCCGTTTGGTGTGCTGCTTGTCCAGCTCGTCGCGGCGCTTGGCGAACTCCTGCTCGGCGGTGGCCCGGCGCTGGGCCAGCTCCCGGTCCGCCTTCTCCCGCCGGGCGTTGACCTCCTTCTCCACGCCGGCCCGCCAGGCGCCCAGCTCCTGCTGGGTCTGGGCGCGGGCCTGCTGGACGTACGCCTCGGTCTCGCTCCGCATCCGCTGCACGTACGCGTCGACCTCGGCGCGGTTGCGCTTGCCCGCCTCGGCGGCCTCGGTGGTGAGCCGGTTGGCCTCGGTCCGGGCCCGGCCGCGGGTGACCTTCGCCGCCTCCTCCGCGTCGTCGACGACCTTCTTGGCCTCGGTGAGCGCCTTGGCGTGGGTGGCCCGGCCGGCCTCGGCGGCGGCGTCGGTGAGCCGCTTGGCCTCCTGCTGGGCCTTGGCGTGCACCTCCTTGGCCGCCTCGCGCAGCTGGGTGGCCTCCTGCTGGGCCTTGGCCAGCGCCTCCTTGGCCGTCTCGCGCAGCCGGCTGGACTCCTGCTGGGCGCGGGCGTGGATCTCCTTGGCGGTGTCCCGGAGCTGGGTGGCCTCCTGCTGCGCCTTGGCCAGCGCGTCCTGGGCGTTCTTCCGCAGCTTCTCGGCCTCGTCCCGGGCGGCCTTGAGGGTGGATTCCGCCTCGGCCTTGCGGGCGGCCGTGTGCCGCTCCTCCTCGGCCCGGCGGGCGGCGAGGGCGATCTCGAAGTCCTTGAGGGCCTGGGCGGCCTGCTCGCGGGCTTCCTCGATGATGTGTTCGGCGGCCGCGCGCCGGGCCTCGATCTCCTCGTTGGCGGCGGCCAGGATCTCGTCGGCCTGCTCCTCGGCCATGGCGAGGATCTGCTCGACCCGGGGACCGAGGTGCCGGAACGAGGCCCGGTCCACCACGCCCACCTGCTTGCGCACCTGGGCGAGGTCGCGTTGCAGCACCTCGACCTGGCCGGCCAGCTTGTGGATCTGGGTGTACGCCTGTTCCCGCTCGGTTGTCAGCGCCGAGATCTCGTGCTCCGCGCGAGCGACGTAGCGGTCGACCTGTCGTTTGTCGTACCCCCGCAGAGCGGACTCGAAGCTGGGCTCCGTGGTCACGTCCCCGCCGAGGGCGAACAGTTCCTCGCCGTGCGACATGCCCCCATCCTCACACGCATCCGGCCCTGCTGGGGCGATACGGACGCCCCTGTTGGGAGGTGCACTTCACTGAACAGGTGAAACGGCCGGGAAAGCGTGACGGCGCGGGGCGGCACCGGTCACCCGGTGTCACCCCGCGCCGTGGCTCATGCCCCGTCTGCGGGTGGTTGTTCAGCCGGCCGACTCGGCCGTGACCTTCTGCTCGGAGCTGCCGGCCTTGGACGCCTCCGGCTTGTTGGCGCCCGCCGCCGGCACGCCCGGCACGATGCCGGCGAGACCGGAGAGCATCTGCCCGAGCTGCGAGGTGACCGCGTCCTTCTGCCGGGTGAGGTCCTCGACCTCGCGGCGGGCCGCCTGGGTGGTCAGCTCGGCCTCGGTGCGGGCCTCGCTGAGCAGGCGCTGGGCCTCGGCCCTGGCCTCGGACACCGTCTTGTCGGCCAGCGCCTTCGCCTTCTCCACCGTGTCGGTGGCGGTGCGCTCGGACTCGACCCGGCGGGCCTCGGCCCGCTGCTCGATCTCCTTGGCCCGCTCCTGGGCGGCCCGGGCCCGCTGCTCGGCCTCGCTGACCAGCTTCTGGGTCTGCGCGACCTGGGCGGCGTGCCGCTCGGACTCCTCGCGCTCGGCCTTCTCCCGCCGCTCGGCGAGCTGGAGCTCCAGGGCCTGGAGGTCCTTGTCGCGCTTGTCGCGCGCGTCGGTGAGCAGCTTGGTGGCCTCGGCCCGCTTCTCCTCGGCCTCGCGGGCGGCCTTCGCCCGCTGCTGGGTGATCTCCCGCTCGGCGGTGGCCCGCAGGGTGGCGACCTCGCGCTCGACCGTCGACTTCAGCTCGGCCACCTCGTGGGCGGTGACCGTACGCAGCTGCTTGGTCTCCCGGTCGGCGTCGGCGCGCAGGGTGTCCGCCTCGCGGCGGGCCTGCACGCGCACCTCGGCGGCCTCCCGCTCGGCGGCGGTGCGGACGCTGCCGGCCTCGCGCTCGGCGGTGGCCTTCATGGCGGCCGCCTCGGCGCGCGCCTTGTCGGTGATCTCCCGCGCCTCGAGGCGGGCGGCGGAGAGGATGCCCTCCGACTCGCGCTTGGCCTCGTTGCGGTGGTCGTTGGCCTGCTCCTCGGCCAGCCGGAGGATCTGCTCGACGCGGGTGCCCAGGCCGGAGAGGGTCGGCCGGCTGTTCTCCTCGAGCTGCTTGTTGGTCTCGGTGAGCTTCTGCTCGAGCGCGCCCTGGCGCTGCTCGGCCTGGCGCAGCCGGCGCTGCGCGTCGTTCATGCGCTGCTCGGCCTCGGCGCGGGCCTGCTCGGACTGGCTCAGTGCGGCGGTCAGCCGGCCGATGAAGTCGTCGACCTGGTTGGTGTTGTAACCACGCAGGCCAACGGTGAAATCGGGCTGTGAGTTCGCGTTATCGAAGAACGCAAGAGGGGAGGACTGCTGCTGGGGCATTGGGACATACTCGCAGACGCCCCAGGGTGCTTCGCAAGAGCGGTGCGTACCTTTCGTGTCCTGTTTACATGGTCAACTTCGCCCCGCGGTGAGACCGGACCAACCGGCGATCTTGGCAGGTCCCGGGCGGGTCGGGCGGCCCGGAGTGGAGGGCGCGAAAAGGGCCGCGGGCGGGTGCCCGCGGCCCTTTGTCGGGCAGCAATCGAATGGCGTTCCGGCTTACCGGAAAGGCAATGCCGGCGGTCAGTGCCCGCGGAACCGGTTGATCGCGGTTTCGTGCCGGGCGCGCAGCGCGGTGTCCCGGACGCCGAGGCCGTCGGCGGGCGCCAGGCAGCGCACGCCGACCTTGCCCTGGTGCGCGTTGCGGTGCACCTCGTACGCGGCCTGGCCGGTCTGCTCCAGCGGGTAGGTCCGCGACACGGTCGGGTGCACCTTGCCGAGCGCCACGAGCCGGTTGGCCTGCCACGCCTCGTGGTAGTTGGCGAAGTGACTGCCGACGATCCGCTTGAGGTGCATCCACAGGTAGCGGTTGTCGTACTGGTGCAGGTAGCCGCTGGTGGAGGCGCAGGTGACGATGGTGCCGCCCTTCTTGGCGACGTAGACGCTGGCGCCGAAGGTCTCCCGGCCGGGGTGCTCGAAGACGATGTCCGGGTCCTCGCCGCCGGTCAGCTCGCGGATCCGCTCCCCGAACCGGCGCCACTCGTCTTGGTCCTGGGTCTCCTCGTCCCTCCAGAACCGGAAGCCCTCGGCGGTGCGATCGATGACCAGCTCGGCGCCCATCTTCCGGCACAGCTCGGCCTTCTCCGGAGAGGAGACCACACAGACCGGGATGGCCCCGCCGTTCAGCGCCATCTGGGTGGCGTAGCCGCCCAGGCCGCCGGAGGCGCCCCAGATCAGCACGACGTCGCCCTGCTTCATGTTCGCCCCGTGGTGGGACACGAGCTGCCGGTACGCCGTGGAGTTGACCAGCCCCGGGCTGGCCGCCTCCTCCCAGCTCAGGTGGCGCGGCTTCGGCATGAGCTGGTTGGCCTTGACCACGGCCAGCTCGGCCAGGCCGCCGAAGTTGGTCTCGAAGCCCCAGATCCGCTGCTGCGGGTCGAGCATGGTGTCGTCGTGGCCGGCGGCGTCCTCCAGTTCCACCGAGAGGCAGTGCGCGACCACCTCGTCGCCCGCCTTCCACCGGGTCACCCCGGGCCCGGTCCGCAGCACCACGCCGGCCGCGTCCGACCCGACCACGTGGTACGGCAGGTCGTGCCGGCGGGTCAGCTCGGAGAGCCGGCCGTAGCGCTGGAGGAACTTGAAGGTGGGCAGCGGCTCGAAGATGCTGGTCCACACGGTGTTGTAGTTGATCGCGCTGGCCATCACCGCGACCAGCGCCTCGCCGGGGCCCAGCTCGGGGGTGGGCACCTCCTGGACGTGCAGCGCCTTGCGCGGGTCCTTGTCCCGGGTGGCCATGCCGTCGAACATCCGGGTGTCCTCGGCGCGCACCACCACGCCCCGGTAGCTCTCCGGTACCGGCAGGCCGGCGAGGCCGGCGAGTTCCCGCTCCGGCTGTGCGGAGTCCTCCGCCGCCATGATCGCTTCAAGGATGTCCTGCACGGTGACCTCCCGTTCGTTGCGCACCCGCACCGGGCGGGCAGGGGTGCTGCCATCGTCGGCGCCGGTGCGACGGGACCGCCATGTCGGCAATCGACACATCCGGCACCGGTCGCACTCCTGTGGGCCGGGACGTTACTGAACGGTAGCTAGGGCCGGAAGTCCTCTGTGAAAAACTGCATCCGCCGATGCGTGGAGGTGTCCGTGGGAACGCGAAACCGCGCAGTGCCGCGCTGTGTCCCGCGAAGCGGGAAGGGGCCCCGGCGCCACGGCCGGGGCCCCTCCGCGCAGCTCAGTGGCCGGTGGCGGCCGGCTCGACCAGTTCGACCAGGACGCCGCCGGCGTCCTTCGGGTGGACGAAGTTGATCCGCGAGTCGGCGGTGCCCCGCTTCGGCTTCTCGAAGAGCAGCCGGACGCCGCGCTCACGCAGCGCCGCGCAGGCCGCGTCGATGTCGGTCACCGTGTACGCGACCTGCTGCACGCCCGGCCCGTTGCGGTCCAGGAACTTGGCGATCGTCGAGGACGGCGACAGCGGGGCGAGCAGTTGCACGCAGCCGCCCTCGGCGGTCGGCCCGACGGCCAGCATCGCCTCGCGTACGCCCTGCTCCTCGTTGGTCTCGGTGTGCACGCAGCGCATCCCGAAGGTGCGCTGGTAGAAGTCGATCGCGGCGTCCAGGTCCGCCACGGCGATCCCGACGTGGTCGATGCGGCGCAGGCCGATGTCTGTGACATAGTCGGCAGCGGGCTCGACGGGGGAGTTCTCAGCCATGGCGCTAGTCTGACCGAACAATCGTTAAGGCGTACAGGTCGGCACCCCCCTCGGAGGCAGGCATGGCTTCGGTGATCGTCAGCGGCGCGCGGACCCCGATGGGGCGCCTGCTCGGCAACCTCAAGGACCTCTCCGCGACGAAGCTCGGCGGCGTCGCGATCAAGGCGGCGCTGGAGCGCGCCGGCGTGGCCCCGGACCAGGTCCAGTACGTGATCATGGGGCAGGTGCTCCAGGCCGGCGCGGGCCAGATCCCGGCCCGCCAGGCCGCCGTCGAGGCGGGCATCCCGATGTCCACCCCGGCGCTGACCATCAACAAGGTCTGCCTCTCCGGCCTGGACGCGATCGCCCTGGCCGACCAGCTCATCCGGGCCGGCGAGTTCGACATCGTGGTGGCCGGCGGCATGGAGTCGATGACCAACGCCCCGCACCTGCTGCTCGGCCAGCGCTCCGGCTACAAGTACGGCGACGTGACGGTCAAGGACCACATGGCCCTGGACGGCCTCACCGACGCCTGGGACTGCTGCTCGATGGGCGAGTCCACCGAGCGGCTCGGGGCGAAGCACGGCATCACCCGCGAGGAGCAGGACGCGTTCGCCGCGGCCAGCCACCAGCGCGCCGCCGCCGCCCAGAAGAACGGCCACTTCGCCGACGAGATCACCCCGGTGATCATCCCGCAGCGCAAGGGCGACCCGCTGGTGATCAGCGAGGACGAGGGCATCCGCCCGGACACCACGGCGGAGTCGCTGGGCAAGCTCCGCCCCGCGTTCACCAAGGACGGCACCATCACGGCCGGCAGCTCCTCGCCGATCTCCGACGGCGCCGCCGCGGTGGTCGTGATGAGCAAGGCCAAGGCCAAGGAGCTGGGGCTCACCTGGCTGGCCGAGATCGGCGCGCACGGCAACGTGGCCGGCCCGGACAACTCGCTGCACTCGCAGCCGTCCAACGCCATCAACCACGCGCTGAAGAAGGCCGGCCTGGCCGTCTCCGACCTCGACCTCATCGAGATCAACGAGGCGTTCGCCCAGGTCGGCATCCAGTCCGCGCGGGACCTCGGTATCAGCACGGACAAGGTGAACGTCAACGGCGGCGCCATCGCGCTCGGCCACCCGATCGGCATGTCCGGCGCCCGGCTGGTGCTCACCCTGGCGCTGGAGCTCAAGCGGCGGGGCGGCGGCACCGGCGCGGCCGCGCTGTGCGGCGGCGGCGGCCAGGGCGACGCGCTGATCATCCACGTCCCGAACGGCGCCGAGAGCTGACACCTGTGAGCGCGAGGAGTGAGCCGGTTCTGCGAGCCCCGCAGTCGCGAACGAAGGTAGCGCTGTGACGAATGCCCAGAACGTCCCGGCGGCGGCCGCCGGCGCGGTGCGCCGCAGCCGGGACGTACCCCTGCTGGTCGAGCGGGCCCGCGCGGGCGACCCCCGCGCGGTGGCCCGGCTGATCACCCTGGTCGAGTCCGGTGACGAGGTGCTGCCGCAGGTCGCGGCGGCGCTGGCCCCCTACGCCGGGCACGCCCAGGTGGTCGGCCTGACCGGCTCGCCGGGCGTGGGCAAGTCGACCACCACGAACGAGCTGGTCCGGGCGCTGCGGGCACGCGGACACCGGGTGGGCGTGCTGGCCATCGACCCGTCCAGCCCGTTCACCGGCGGGGCGATCCTCGGTGACCGGGTCCGGATGCAGGACCACGCCACCGACCCCGGCGTCTACATCCGCTCGATGTCCAGCCGGGGCCATCTCGGCGGGCTCTCCGCGGCCACGCCACAGGCGGTGCGGGTGTTGGAGGGCGCCGGCTGCGACGTGGTGCTGGTGGAGACCGTCGGCGTCGGCCAGGCCGAGGTCGAGGTGGCCTCGCTGGCCGACACCACGCTGGTGCTGCTCGCTCCGGGCATGGGCGACGCCATCCAGGCGGTCAAGGCCGGCATCCTGGAGATCGCCGACGTCTTCGTGGTCAACAAGGCCGACCGGGACGGCGCCGACGCCACCGTGCGCGACATCCAGGGCATGATCGCCCTGGGCGAGCGGGGGCCGGGCGAGTGGCGGCCGCAGGTGGTCCGCTCGATCGCCGCGCGCGGCGAGGGCATCGACGACATCGCCGCCGCGATCGACAAGCACCGCGACTGGCTGGAACGCCACGGCGAGCTGCGCCGCCGCCGGGAGGCGCGGGCCGCCGCCGAGATCGAGGCCATCGCGCTGGGCACCCTGCGGGACCGGATCGGCTCGCTGCGCGACGGTACGCAGCTGCCGACCCTGGCGGCCAAGGTGGCCGAGGGCGCCATCGACCCGTACGCGGCGGCCGCCGAGCTGCTGGCGCAGCTCGGCGCCTGACGGGTCCACTGGGGATCCCGGCCGCCTAGTACGCTCGCACCGCCGCACGGCGCGCGTGGGGCCGGACCAACCCGGTGGGAGAGCATGGCTGACGAGACCCAGGAGCTGTCGGTGCTGCCGAACGCGGTGGCGGGCGGGGCGACGCACGTCTCCGACGAGGTGGTGGAGAAGATCGCGGTGGCCGCCGCGAAGTCGGTGCCCGGGGTGGCCGAGCTCGGCGGCGACGTGGCCCGCTTCTTCAACGCCGTGCTGGACCGGGTCGGGTTGGACCAGGTGGGCGACGCGCGGCGCGGCTGCTCGGCGCACGTCACCGACGGCGCGGCCGTGGTCAACCTGGTCATCGTGATCGGCGGCGGCCGGCCGGTGCCCGAGGTGACCGACGCGGTCCGGGTCGCGGTGACCTCGGCGGTCGAGGCGTACGGGCTGCGGGTCGACGAGATCAACATCCGGGTCGACGACGTGGCGCTGGGCGGGCCGGCGGCACCCTCGGCCTGACTCGGGTTACCGGCCGGTACGCACTTCCTTAGCGATCGTTCAGGCTGGCGTTCTACACTCGGTCTGATCCCTGGACTCGAGGAGGAGCTCCGCGTATGGACGCCGACGAGATCGCCGCCGGTCGGGCCCGCTGGCAGGCCCGCTACGACGCCGCCCGCAAGCGCGACGCGGACTTCACCACGCTCTCCGGAATGACCGTGGACCCGGTGTACGGCCCGCCCGAGGGGGTGCCGTACCCGGGCTTCGAGCGGATCGGCTGGCCGGGCGAGTTCCCGTACACCCGGGGGCTGTACCCGACCGGCTACCGCGGGCGGACCTGGACCATCCGGCAGTTCGCCGGGTTCGGCAACGCCCAGCAGACCAACGAGCGCTACAAGATGATCCTCGGGGCGGGCGGCGGCGGTCTCTCCGTCGCCTTCGACATGCCGACCCTGATGGGGCGCGACTCCGACGACCCGCAGTCGCTCGGCGAGGTCGGCCACTGCGGAGTGGCGATCGACTCGGCCGCCGACATGGAGGTGCTCTTCGACGGCATCGACCTGGCCGGCGTGACCACCTCGATGACCATCTCCGGCCCGGCCGTGCCGGTCTTCTGCATGTACCTGGTCGCCGCCGAGCGGCAGGGCGCCGACCTGTCCACCCTGGACGGCACGCTCCAGACGGACATCTTCAAGGAGTACATCGCGCAGAAGGAGTGGCTCTTCGACCCGGAGCCGCACCTGCGCCTCATCGGCGACCTCATGGAGTACTGCGCCCGGGAGATCCCGCGGTACAAGCCGCTGTCGGTCTCCGGCTACCACATCCGCGAGGCCGGCTCGACCGCCGCGCAGGAGCTGGCGTACACCCTGGCCGACGGGTTCGGCTACGTCGAGCTGGGGCTCTCGCGCGGGCTGGACGTCAACGTCTTCGCCCCGGGCCTGAGCTTCTTCTTCGACTCCCACGTGGACTTCTTCGAGGAGATCGCCAAGTTCCGGGCCGCCCGCCGGATCTGGGCCCGCTGGCTGCGCGACGTCTACGGCGCCACCAGCGAGAAGGCCCAGTGGCTGCGGTTCCACACGCAGACCGCCGGGGTGTCGCTCACCGCCCAGCAGCCGGTCAACAACGTGGTGCGGACCGCCGTGGAGGCGCTGGCGGCCGTGCTCGGCGGCACCAACTCGCTGCACACCAACGCCCTCGACGAGACCCTGGCGCTGCCCACCGACGAGTCGGCCGAGATCGCCCTGCGTACCCAGCAGGTGCTGATGGAGGAGACCGGGGTCGTCAACGTCGCCGACCCGCTCGGCGGCTCCTGGTACGTCGAGGCGCTGACCGACAAGATCGAGGCCGAGGCGGAGGAGATCTTCGCCCGGATCCGGCAGCTCGGCGGCGAGGGGCCGCACCAGATCGGCCCGATGACCTCGGGCATCCTGCGCGGCATCGAGGACGGCTGGTTCACCGGCCACATCGCCGAGTCGGCCTTCGTGTACCAGCAGGCGCTGGAGAAGGGCGACAAGCGGATCGTCGGGGTCAACTGCCACACCGGCACCGTCGCCAAGGAGCTGGAGATCCTGCGCATCTCGCACGAGGTCGAACTGGAGCAGCGCCGGGTGCTCGCCGAACGCAAGGCGGGCCGCGACGACGCCGCGGTCAAGGCCGCCGTGCAGCGGATGGTCGAGGCCAGCAGGACCGGCGAGAACATGATCCCGGCCATGCTGGACGCGGTCCGGGCCGAGGCCACCCTGGGCGAGATCTGCGACGCGCTGCGTGGCGAGTGGGGCGTCTACCGCGAGCCCGCCCGGTTCTGACCGTCGCGCCGGTGCCGGGTCCGCCGGCACCGGCACCGACCAGGCGTGAGAGTTGCAACTGTCGCCGTCGCGGTTGATCTGAGTTCCGCGGGACACGTGCGAGACTAGATAACCATGAGCGACCCACGGATCACCTCGTCGATCTTCACCCGCGGCGCGGTCGACCTCAGCGCGCTGCGCGGCACCCCGGAACCCTCCCGTCCCACCACACCGAGCCAGGCCGGCCCCCCGGCCGGCGTACCCGGCGGCCCGCCGGCGGGTGGCGGCGTGGCCGTCATCGACGT
This sequence comes from Micromonospora sp. MH33, assembly GCF_003013775.1. NCBI lineage: Bacteria > Bacillati > Actinomycetota > Actinomycetes > Micromonosporales > Micromonosporaceae > Micromonospora > Micromonospora sp. MH33. The sequence goes on along the minus strand of NZ_MUYZ01000216.1, from coordinate 1,809 downwards.
GACCGAGGCGACCTTCCAGTCCGAGGTGTTGGAGCGGTCGCTGACCACGCCGGTGGTCGTGGACTTCTGGGCCGAGTGGTGCGAGCCCTGCAAGCAGCTCTCGCCGGTGCTGGAGCGGCTGGCCGCCGAGGGCGAGGGTGCCTGGGTGCTCGCCCGGGTCGACGTCGACGCCAACCCGCGGCTCGCCCAGATGTTCCGGGTCCAGGGCATCCCCATGGTCTACGCGGTGGTCGGCGGGCAGCCCATCGACGCCTTCTCCGGCGTGGTGCCGGAGGCGCAGCTCCGCCAGTGGCTCCAGGCCATCCTCAAGGCCGGTGGCGTCACCGTCGCCGAGTCGGAGGACCCGCGGCTGATCGAGGCCGACGACGCGCTGATGTCCGGCGACCTGGACGCGGCCGAGGCGGCGTACCGGAAGATCCTGGCCGAGAGCCCGGCGGACGCCGCCGCTGAGGCCGGCCTGGCCCAGGTCGGGGTGGCCCGGCGGGTGGCCGGGGCCGACCCGCGCGCCGCGCTCGCCGCCGCCGAGCAGGCCCCCGACGACATCGAGGCGCAGCTCCTCGCCGCCGACATCGAGGTGCTCAGCGGCCTCGCCGAGCAGGCGTACGCCCGGCTCGTCGGCCTGGTCCGCCGCACCTTCGGCGACGACCGGGAGAAGGTCCGCCAGCACCTGGTGTCGCTGTTCAGCATCGCCGGCCCGGACGACCCCGCCGTGGCGTCCGCCCGACGGGCCCTGGCCAGCGCCCTGTTCTGAGTTCACCGCACGCCAGCGCGGGCCGGCGTACCGGCCGGCCCGCCCGACCACCGAGGACGGGAGCCCATGATGCGCCGGATCGCCGTCCTCGACGCGCCGACGAACCTCGGCCTGCGCCCACCCACGTCCACCTCCGTCCCGGGCTGCGCCAAGGCGCCCGGCGCGCTGCGCGACCACGGCCTGCTCGCCCGGCTGCGGGCCCGCGACGCCGGCTGCCTCACCCCGCCCCGCTACGACCCGGGTGACTGGCGCCCTGGCGACGGGGTCTGCCACGCCCGGGAGATCTCCGGCTACTCGGTGACGCTGGCCGACCGGATCGGCGCGATCATCGACCGCGGCGAGTTCCCCCTGGTGCTCGGCGGGGACTGCTCGGTGCTGCTCGGTTCGGCGCTGGCCATGCACCGGCTCGGCGAGGCGGTCGGCGGGCGGGTCGGGCTGGTCTTCGTCGACGGCCACTCCGACTTCCGGCACCCCGGCAACGCCTCGTACGTGGGCGCGGCGGCGGGGGAGGACCTGGCCCTGGTCACCGGGCGTGGGCAGGCCGACCTGGCCGCCATCGAGGGGCGGCGCCCCTACTTCCGGGACATCGACGTGGTGGTGCTCGGCATCCGGGCGCAGGACGAGTACCGGCTCGATCTCCAGGCCGCCGGCATCACCACCCGCCCCGTGCCGGCGCTGCGCGCCGAGGGGGCGGCGCGCACCGCCCAGTGGGCGCACGAGCAGTTGGCCGACTGCGCCGGCTACTGGGTGCACATCGACGTGGACGTGCTCGACCCGGCGGTGATGCCCGCGGTGGACGCGCCGGACCCGGGCGGGATCGCCTTCGCCGAGCTGGAGATCCTGCTCGCCGGCCTGGTGGACACCCCGCACTGCCTCGGCGTCGAGCTGACCGTCTTCGACCCCGACTACGACCCCGACGGGTCGTACGCCGCCGAGATCGTCAACACCGTGGTGGCCGGGCTCGCCCCGGTCGCCGCGCCCGGCGCCATGCCGCCCCGGCTGCTGCCGACCGGCCCGGTCGCGCCGGCGCCCCGCCCCGGCAACGGCCGGTCGCCGGC
>NZ_MUYZ01000215.1:0-12252 GCF_003013775.1 Micromonospora sp. MH33 | reverse complement strand
GGTGGCCGGCGGGGGCGGCTGGAGCGTACGCACATGCTCTCCCTGGGGTTCAGCGGGTGGTGAAGCCGCCGTCGACGGTGAGGACGGAGCCGGTGACCTGCCGGGACTCGTCGGAGGCCAGCCAGACGGCGGCCGCCGCGACATCCTCCGGCTCGATCAGGGCGTTCATCGGCTGCGCCTGGAGGAAGGTCTCCTCGTGCTCGGCGACCGGCACGTCGAGGGAGCGGGCGATCTCGGAGAGCATCCGCCCCTCCACCGCGTGGTCGTCGCGGACCGAGCCGGGGCAGAGCGCGTTGACCCGGACCTTCATGGGGGCGTAGTCCAGCGCGGTGGCCCGGGTGAGGCCGACGATGCCGTGCTTGGCCGCCACGTACCCGGCGAAGTGCCGGTAGCCGACCAGCCCGGCGGTGGAGGCCACGTTGACGATGCTGCCGGCGCGGCGGGCGGTCATCACCTTGCCGACGGCCTTGGTCATCCGCCAGGCCCCGGAGAGGTCGACGTCGATCATGAGGGACCACTCGTCCTCGGTGATCTCGTCGGCGGTCTTCCCGGACGGCGCCGCGATGCCGGCGTTGTTGACCAGCACGTCGACCGTGCCGAAGCGATCGCAGGCCTGCTGCACGGCGGCCACCAGCGCGGCCAGGTCGCGGACGTCGGCGCGGACCGGCAGCACGGCGGCACCCTGGTCGCGGCAGAGCGCGACGGTGTGCGCGAGCTGGCTGGCCGTGCCGAGCGGGTAGGGCACTCCGGGCAGGTCCTCGGCGCGGTCGAGCAGCACGAGGTCGGCGCCCTGGGCCGCGAAGGCGGTGGCGCAGGCCCGGCCGATGCCGCGCGCCGCGCCGGTGACGATGGCGGTCTTCCCGGCGAGCCGCGCCGCGCCGGTGGTGGTGGCGTCGGCGCTCATCCGCGGGCCAGCTCGCTCTCGATGAGCCGCAGCAGCGCGGCGGCGTCCTCGGTGAGGTACATGTGCCCGCCGTCGACCTCGACCTGGGTGAACTCGCCGCTGGTCGCCTTGCTCCACTCGCCGGTCTGCGCGGTGGTGACCAGTTCGTCGTCCCGGCCGTGCACGGCGGTGATCGGCACCGGCAGCGGCTCGTCGCCGCCCGGCCGGTAGTTCTCGTGCATCTCCACGTCGGCGCGGAGGATCGGCAGGATCAGCTCGCGCATCTCCTCGTCGGCGAGGGCCTCGTGGTCGTAGCCGGCGAACTCGCGTACCCGGAGCAGGAAGTCGTCGTCGGCGAGGCCGGTGGCCCGGTTGGTCCGTGCGGTCCACGGGCCGGGGCTGCCGCTGACGATCAGCCGGGTGACCGGGACGCCGCGGGCGACCAGCCGGTGCGCCAGCTCGTAGGCGAGCACCGCGCCGAGGCTGTGCCCGAAGAGCGCGACCGGCCCGTCGACCTGCTCGACCAGGCCGGGCAGGAGCCCGTCGGCGGCCGCGGCGACGTCGGTGTAGGGCTCCTCGGCGAGCCGCCACTCGCGCCCGGGCGGCTGCAGCGCGACGATCCGCAGCCGCTCCCCGACGAGCGCGGCCCACGGGTGGAAGAAGGAGGCGCCGGCGCCCGCGAAGGGTACGCACACCAGCGAGGTGGGTTGCATGTCGTTCCTCTCTCCGTTGGGGTGGGGCGTCAGGCCGACGGTCCGTCGTCGGGCAGCCAGGCCGCGACGGCCTGCCAGACCTGGCCGAGGATGTCGGGGCGGACCAGTTCGTCGTGCGAGCAGGGCAGGGCCCGTTCGGTGACGGTGCCGGTGACGTGCCGGGCCCACCGGCCGGCGACCGGCTCGCCGTCGGGGGCGCTGTCGGTGGAGGTGAGCAGCAGCGCGTCGCCGTCGAACACCCGGTAGCGGTGCCCGGCGCGGACCACGGTGTTGTTCTGCACCACGCGGGCCAGGAGGCCGACCTCGTCGTCGGAGAAGCCGGCGATCACGTGCCCGAACTCGGCCCGGATCAGCTCCTCCCAGGGCACGTCCCCGGCCGGGGCCTCGGGCTCGTCGTCCTCGTCGGGCGGGTAGGAGTCCATGATGACCAGGAACACCCGCTCGCCCTGCTCGCGCAGTTGCACGGCGATCTCGTGGGCCGGCGCGACCCCGAAGGAGAAGCCCACCACGAGGTACGGCCCGGACGGCTGCACCGCCCGCATCCGCGCCGCGTAGTCGGCGGCCATCTCGCGCAGCGAGGGGGCGAGCGTCCCGATGCCGTCGAGGCCGCTGGCCTGGAGGCCGTAGATCGGGTACGCCTCCGGCACGTGCCGGGCCAGCGGCAGGTAGCACCAGCTCAGCCCGCCGGCGGGGTGGACGCAGAACAGCGGCGGCCGGTCGCCGCCGGTGCGGATCGGCAGCAGCACGTCGAGCGAGGCCCGCACCGAGGAGAGGCTGAGGGCGTTCATCAGCCCGGTGACGGTGGGGCTGGCCATCACCTCCTGCACGGTGACCGAGATGCCGCGGACCTTGAGCCGCTGCACCAGGGCGACGGCCAGCAGCGAGTGCCCGCCGAGGGTGAAGAAGTCGTCGTCGACGCCGACCGTGGGCAGGCCGAGCACCTCGGCGAACGCCTCGCAGATGCGTTCCTCCAGCACGGCGAGGGGGCCGGGGGCGACCCGGGCGGTCCCGGCGCCCGCCCCGGGGGTGCCGGGCGCGGGCAGGGCGGCCCGGTCGAGCTTCCCGTTGCCGGTCAGCGGCAGGCTGTCGAGTTCGACGAAGGCGGCCGGCACCAGGTACGCGGGCAGCCGCTCCTCGACATGCGCGCGCACGGTCTCGGTGACGGACTGACCGGCCTCGGCGGGCACCAGGTAGGCGACGAGGCGCTTGTCGCCGGGGGTGTCCTCGCGGACCAGCACGGCCGCCTGCGCCACCGCCGGATGCGCGGCGAGCACGGCCTCGACCTCGCCCGGCTCCACCCGGTAGCCGCGGATCTTCACCTGCTCGTCCGCGCGGCCGAGGAACACCAGCTCCCCGTCCGGACTCCAGCGCACCTGGTCGCCGGTGCGGTACATCCGCTCCCCCACACCGCCGTACGGGTCGGCGACGAACCGCTCGCCGGTCAGCCCCGGCAGGCCGGCGTAGCCGCGGGCCACCCCGGCCCCGGCCACGTACAGCTCACCGGGCACACCGACCGGGACGGGCCGGAGCCGGTCGTCGAGGACGTACACCCGGGTGTTGTCCAGCGGGCGGCCGATCGGCAGGACGTCGCCGACCTGGCCGGGGTCGGTGACCTCGTGGTGGGTGGCGCAGAGGGTGATCTCGGTGGGGCCGTACATGTGCCGGACCTGGACCCCCGGGTTGGCGTCCAGGACGCGGCGGACCGCCGGGGCGGGCACCACGTCGCCGCCGGTGAGGACCTCGCGCAGCCCGGCGAAGCAGGCCGGATCCTGCTCGGCGAGCACCCGCAGCAGGCCCGCCGTGACGTGCACGTGGGTGAGGTCGTGGGAGGTGATCAGGTCGCGCAGCACCGCCGGTTCGATCGCGCCGGCCGGGGCGACGACCACGGTCCCGCCGGACAGCAGCGGCACCCAGATCTCGTACGTCGACGCGTCGAACGCGTGCGGCGCGTGGAACAGCACCCGGGGCGTCGCACCCCAACCCCGGTCGTACGCCAGGCGCACCACGTCCCGGTGCGTGGTGACCACGCCCTTCGGCACCCCGATCGAGCCGGAGGTGTACATCGAGTACACGGCGGCCGACGGGACCACCGGGGGCAGCGCGACTCCGGGAGCCTCCTCGTCGGTGTCGGCGGCGACGATCACGAGGTCGCCGGCCGTGGTGACGAACTCGTGCCCGGCGGTCGGCGCGTGCACCAGGACCACCCGGGCGCCCGCGTCGGCGGCCACCGTGCGCATCCGGGCGAGGGGCCAGGCCACGTCCAGCGGCAGGTAGACGCCGCCGGCCCTGACCACGGCCAGCAGCGCCACGAGCAGCTCGGCGGAGCGTTCCAGCACCACGGCCACCGGCGACTCCGGGCCGACGCCCGCCGCGACCAGCCGGCGGGCCAGCCGCCCGGCCCGGGCGTCCAGCTCGGCGTAGGACAGGGTCACGTCCCCGGCCACCACGGCGGTCCCGTCCGGGTCGGCCGCCACCCGGGCCGCGAACGCCTCGACCACCGACACGTCGGCCACCGGCGTGGCCGTGTCGTTCCAGTCGACCAGGACCTGCCGCCGCGCGGCCGGGTCGAGCACGTCGACGCCGGTGAGCGGGAGGTCGGGTCCGCCGTCGAGCCCGGCCTCCAGCGCGTCCACGAGGTTCGCGGTGGCGGTCGCCAGCAGCGCGCAGACCGCGTCGGGGCGGACCGGGGAGACGGCGTTGACGTTCACCCGCAGCCCCGCGCCGTCGTCGTCGACGGCGACCGACAGCGGGTAGTTGGTGCGCTCCCGCATGGACAGCGCGCGGATGCCCTCGATCTCCTCGTCGGCGTGCGCCGCGGCCTGGCCGGGGGTGTTGTGCCGGTAGTTGAACAGCGCGGTGAACAGCGGCGCGCTGCCGGCCAGGCCGCTGGCCTGCTGCGCGGTGGTGAGCAGCGCGTGCTCGTGTTCCAGGAGCGCGGCGAGCTGGTCCCGCATCGCGGTGACCGCGGCCGCCGCGCCGGTGCCGCCGACCCGGACCCGGACCGGCAGGGTGTTGATGAACGGGCCGGGCACCCGGTCCGCGCCTGTGCTCAACCGGCCGAAGAGGATGGTGCCGAACACCACGTCGTCCCGGCCGGCCACGGCGGCGAGGACCCGGGCCCAGGCCACGTGCAGCACGGTCGCCGGGCTCACCCCGAGCCGGCGGGCCACGTCCCGGACCCGCGCGGACACCTCGGGCGCCAGCGGCAGCCCGGCGCGGACCAGGCCGGCGCCGTCGCCGTGCACGTCGAGCAGTCCGTACGGGGCGGTCGGCTCGGTCACGTCGCCGAGCAGGTCGGCGAAGTAGCGCCGGTGCTCGTCGGTGGAGATCCCGCCGCGGGCCTGGGCGACGAAGTCGCGGAACGGCACCGGCGGGGGCAGCTGGTCGCCGCGGCCGAGCAGGATCGCCCGGACCTCGTCGAGCAGCACCTCCAGGCCCATGTGGTCCTGGACCATGTGGTGCACCCGGAGCAGCGCCAGCCAGGTGCCGTCGGGGCGGGGGGTGCCGTGGATGCTCAGCAGCGGCGCCGCGCCCAGGTCCATGGCCAGCCCGACGGTCTCCCGGAGCCGGTCGGCGGGGTCGCCGTCGCCCGGGTCGAGGGTCACCTCGTGCACCGGCAGCGTGGCCTGGCGCCACACCACCTGCACCGGCTCGCGCAGCCCCTCCCAGACCACCGCCGAGCGGTACACGTCGTTGCGGTCGATGACCTGCTGCAACGCCGCCACGAAGGCGTCCAGCCGGGCCCGGGAGTCGAACTCCACGAGGGCCGGCATGACGTAGACGTCCTCGCGGTCCTGGCCGGCCATGAGGTGGTGGAAGAGCATGCCCTCCTGGAGCGGGGCGAGCGGGTAGACGTCGGCGACGTTGGCCGCGCCGCCCGCCACGCTGGCGGCCACCGCGGCGATCTCCTCGTCGGTCAGCTCGACCAGCGGCAGCATCTCCGGGGTGATCCGGTCCGCCCCGGCCGGGATCCGGTTCGCCGGCACGGCCAGCTGCTCCCGGCCGGCGGCGGCGGCCAGCCCGGCCACCGTCGGGGTCTGGAACAGCGCCCGCACCGACACCGACACGCCGCGCTGCCGCAGCCGCTCGACCAGCGTGACGGCCAGCAGCGAATGCCCGCCGAGGGCGAAGAAGTCGTCGTCCACGCCGACCGCCGGCAGCCCGAGCACCTCGGCGAAGACCGCGCAGATGGTCTCCTCGCGGGGGGTCTCCGGGCCGCGCCCGGCGCCCGCGCCGGCACCGAACTCGGGCGCCGGCAGGGCCCGCCGGTCGAGCTTGCCGTTGGCGGTGACCGGCAGCGCGTCGAGGACCACCACCGCGGCCGGCACCATGTACGCGGGCAGCCGCCCGGCGAGGTGCCCACGGACCGCCTCGGGAAGGCCGGCCGCGTCGACGTCCGGGTGGGCCGGTACGACGTAGCCGACCAGCCGCGGGTCGCCCGGCACGTCCTGGCGGGCCAGCACCACGGCCTCGGCCACGTCCGGGTGGAGGACCAGTGCGGCCCGCACCTCGCCCGGCTCGATCCGGAAGCCGCGGATCTTCACCTGCTCGTCGGCCCGGCCGGCGAAGACCAACTGGCCGTCCGCCGACCAGCGGACCCGGTCGCCGGTGCGGTACATCCGCTGCCCGCCGGTGTCGAACGGACAGGCCACGAAGCGTTCGCCGGTGAGCCCGGCCCGGCCCAGGTAGCCGCGCGCGAGCTGGCTGCCGGCCAGGTACAGCTCGCCGACCACGCCCGGCGGGACCGGGGTGAGGTGGTCGTCGAGGACGTACGCGCGGGTGTTCGCGATGGGCCGGCCGACCGGCGGGACGCCGGCCACGTCGTCGTCGGTCCACCAGGCGGTGGCGTAGACGGTGGCCTCGGTCGGGCCGTAGATGTTGGCCACCCGGACGCCGGGCAGCGCGCCGCGGACCCGGTTGACCGCCGACGCGGTGAGCGCCTCGCCGGCCAGCACCACCGTACGGGCGGCGGCGCGCACGTCGTCGCCGAGGACCCGGGACAGCGCCGAGGGCACGGCGCTGATCAGGCTCGCCGACCAGCCGGCGCCCGCCCGGTCGGTGAGCGCGAGCAGGTCCGGGACCACCTCGATGCTGCCGCCGGAGACCAGCGGCCCGAACAGCTCGAAGACCGACACGTCGAAGGTGAACGAGGTGGCGGCGAGCACCCGGGAGAACTCCTCCCGGCTGAACGCCCCGGCCGCCCAGGTGAGCAGGCCGACCGCGGTGCGGTGCTCGATCACCACGCCCTTGGGCCGGCCGGTGGAGCCGGAGGTGTAGATGACGTACGCCCGGTGCCCGGGCAGCAGCGGGGCCCGCCGGTCGGCGTCGGTGAGGTCGGCGTCGGTGAGGTCGGCGCCGGGCAGGCCGGCCAGCTCGGCCGCGACGGCCGGGTCGTCCAGCAGCACGGTCGCCGGGGCGCCGGCGGGCAGCGCCGCCGCCGGGCCGGTCGCGGTGAGCACGCAGACCGCCTCGGCGTCGCCGAGCAGGAAGCCGATCCGGTCCGCCGGGTACGCCGGGTCGACCGGCAGGTACGCCGCGCCGGCCTTCCAGACGCCCAGCAGGGCGGCGATCGTGTCGGCCGAGCGGGGCAGGCAGACCGCCACCACCGACTCGGGTCCGACGCCCCGGCCGACCAGATGCCGGGCGATCCGGTTGGCCCGGGCGTCCAGCTCGGCGTAGGTCAAGCGGGTCGCGCCGCAGGTCACCGCCGTCGCGTCCGGGGTGCGGGCCACCTGGGCCGCGAAGAGCGCCGGCACGGTGGTGTAGGGCACCGGCAGGGCGGAGTCGCATCCGCCGGCGAGCACCGCCCGCCGCTCGTCGGAGTCGAGCACGTCGACCTGGCTGACCCGCAGGTCCGGGTCCTGGGTGACGGCGTCGAGCACCCGGACCAGGCGGTCGGCGATCCGTTCCGCCGAGGCCGGGTCGAACAGGTCTGCGGCGGCGATCAGCGCGCCGTCCAGCCCGGCGGGCGAGCCGTCGGCGTCGAACGCCTCGCCGATGGTCACCTCCAGGTCGAACCTGGCCGCGGTGAGCCCGACCGGCAGGCCGCCGGTGCGGGCCCCGGCGAGTTCGCCACCCGCCGGGGCGGTGTTCTGGAGGGTGAGCATCACCTGGAAGATCGGGTGCCGGGCCAGCGAGCGGGCGGGAGCCAGCTCCTCGACCAGCCGCTCGAACGGCACGTCCTGGTTCTCGTAGGCGGCCAGGCCGGCGGCGCGGACCCGGGCCAGCAGCCGGCGGAAGGTGGGGTCGCCGCTCAGGTCGGTGCGGATCACCAGGGTGTTCACGAAGAACCCGACGAGCTCGTCGAGCGCCTGGTCGGTGCGGCCGGCGATGGCCGAGCCGATCGGCACGTCCCGGCCGGCGCCGAGGCGGGACAGCAGGGTGGCGAAGGCGGCCTGGAGCACCATGAAGACGGTGACACCCTCGGCCCGGGCCACCTCGCGCAGCCGCTCGTGCACCTCGGCGGGCACCCGCAGCGGCACGTCGTGGCCCCGGTGGCCGGCCTCGGCGGGGCGGGGCCGGTCGACCGGCAGCTCCAGTTCCTCCGGCGCGCCGTCCAGGGCGGCCCGCCAGTAGGCGACCTGCCGGGCGAGGACGCTCTCCGGGTCGTCGTCGGCGCCGAGCAGGTCCCGCTGCCAGAGCGCGTAGTCGGCGTACTGCACCGGCAGCGGGGTCCACTCGGGAGCCCGGCCGGCGCGGCGGGCCGCGTACGCGGTGGCGAGGTCGCGGGCCAGCGGGGCCATCGACCAGCCGTCGCCGGCGACGTGGTGCACCAGCAGCACGAGCACGTGCTCGGTCGGGCCGGCGGTGAACAGCCAGGCGCGCACCGGCAGGTCGACGGCGAGGTCGAAGGGGGTGGCCGCCGCCTCGCCGGCCGCGTCGGCGAGCCGGTCGGCGGGCGTCTCGACCACGCTGAGCGCGAAGCCGCACCCGTCGAGCGGCAGCACCCGCTGGTACGGCTCGCCGTCGGCGACCGGGAACACGGTGCGCAGCACCTCGTGCCGCTCGACCACGTCGCGCAGCGCGGCGGCCAGCGCGGCGGTGTCCACCGGCCCGTCGATCCGCTGCGCGAGGGGGATGTTGTAGGTGGCGTTCGGCCCTTCGAGGCGGCCGAGGAACCACAGCCGCCGCTGCGCGTACGACAGGGGCACCCGGTCGGGACGGGGCCGGGCGGTGAGCGCCGGCCGGTCCGGCGCGGCGGCCCGGGCGAGCCGGTCGGCCAGGCCGGCCGGGGTGGGCGCCTCGAACACCGCGCGGATGGGCAGTTCCGTGCCGAGCACCACCCGGACCCGGCTGACCAGCCGGGTGACCAGCAGCGAGTGGCCGCCGAGGGCGAAGAAGTCGTCGCCCGGCCCGACCGTGGGCCGGCCCAGCACCTCGGCGAAGACGCCGCAGAGGATCTCCTCCCGGGCGGTGGCCGCCGGCCGGCCGCTCCCGGCGCTCGGCTCGGGGGCGGGCAGGGTGGCCCGGTCGACCTTGCCGTTGGCGGTCAGCGGCAGCGCCGGCAGCGGCACGACGGCGGCGGGCAGCAGGTAGTCGGGGAGCCGGTCGGCGGCGTGCGCGCGCAACGCGGCAACCAGGGCGTCACCCGGCGTGGACGGGTCGGTCGGCACCACGTACGCGACGAGCCGCTTCTCGCCGGGGGTGTCCTCGCGGACGGTGACCACGGCGCGGGCCACGTCCGGGTGGCCGGCCAGCACCGCCTCGGTCTCGCCGGGCTCGACGCGGAAGCCGCGCAGCTTGACCTGCGCGTCGGCCCGGCCGACGAAGACCAGCCGCCCGTCGGGGTCGCGGCGCACCCGGTCGCCAGTGCGGTACATCCGCTCCCCGGGCGTGAACGGGCAGGCCACGAAGCGTTCCGCGGTCAGGCCCGGCCGGCCGGCGTAGCCCCTTGCCAGGCCGGCGCCGGCGGTGTACAGCTCGCCGACCACCCCGGCCGGGACGGGCCGCAGCGCCTCGTCGAGGACGTACACCCGGGTGTCCGGGATCGGCGCGCCGATCGGCACCGGCCCGGAGGGCTCGTCGGGGCGCACCAGGTGAACGGTGGTGAAGGTGGTGTTCTCCGTCGGGCCGTACCCGTTGACGAGCTGGACGTGCGGCAGCCGCTCCAGCAGGGCGCGGCAGTGCGCCGGGGAGAGCACGTCGCCGCCGGCGAACAGCCGGCGAAGGCCGGCCAGCGCGGTGACGTCGGCGTCGACCACCTCGTGGAAGAGACCGGCGGTCAGCCAGAGCGTGCTGACCCGCCGGTCGGTGAGGAAGGCGCGCAGCTCGGCCACGGACAGCGCCCCGGGCGGGGCAACGGCCAGCGTGGCGCCGGTGAGCAGGGCGCCCCAGATCTCGAAGGTGGCCGCGTCGAAGGAGACCGAGGCGAGCTGCGCCACCACGTCGCCGGGGCCGAGCGGGGCCACCCCGGGGGCGCGGACCAGCCGGTCGATGGCCGCGTGCGGCACCACCACGCCCTTGGGCCGCCCGGTGGAGCCGGAGGTGAACATGACGTACGCCGGGTGGCTGGGGCGGAGTCCGGCGGGTCCGGCCGGGTCGGCGGCGTCGAGCGCCGCCCGGGTGGCCGGGTCGTCGAGGACCAGCCGGTCGACCGCCACCGGCAGCACGGTGGTCACCGCGCTCGTGGTGAGCAGCAGCCGCGGCGCGGCGTCGGCGACCATGTCGGCGATCCGGCCGGCCGGGTAGCCGGGGTCGACCGGCAGGTAGGCGCCGCCGGCCTTGAGGACGGCCAGCAGCGCCACCACCAGCTCGGCGGAGCGGTCCAGCAGCACGCCGACCACGGTCTCCGGCCCGACCCCGCGGTCGCGCAGCAGCCGCGCCAGCCGGCCGGCGCGGGCGTCCAGTTCGGCGTACGTCCAGGCGCCGGCCGCGTCGACCAGGGCGACCCCGTCCGGGGTACGCGCGGCCTGCGCGGCGAACGCGGCCGGGACGGTCAGCGCCGGCACGCCCCGGCCGGTGCGGTTCGGCTCCTCGACCAGCCGCCGGTAGCCGTCGTCGTCCAGCACCGGCACCGCGGCCAGCGGGGTTTCCGGCGCGTCGGTGAGCGTGGCGACCAGGTGCGCCAGGCAGGTGTGCAGCAGCGCGCACACGTCGTCCGGGTCGGCCGGGGCCACCGCGTCGACGCTGAGCAGGAACCGCTCCCCCAGGTCGTCGACGGAGACGGTGACCGGGTAGTTGCTCCGCTCCCGGGAGGCCACCTGCTCGATGCCGTCAACCCCGTCGTCCGCGGGCCCGCCCGTTGGCGGCGCGCTGTGCCGGAAGTTGAACAGCGCGGTGAACAGCGGCTGCCCGTTCGGCACCCCGCTGGCGGTCTGGGCCAGGGTGAGCGGGGCGTGCTCGTGCGCCAGCAGCTCGGCGAGCTGGACGCGCAGGGCGGCCAGCGCGTCGCCGGTGCCGCCGTCGAGCCGGACCCGCACCGGCAGGGTGTTGATGAACGGGCCGAGGACCCGGGCGTCGCCCCCGCCGGCGCCCAGCCGACCGGAGAGGACGGTGCCGAAGACCACGTCGTCCCGGCCGGTGAGGGCGCCGAGGACCCGCGCCCAGGCCAGGTGGAACAGGGTGGCCGGGCTGACCCCGTGGGAGCGGCCGAGCCGGCGTACCCGGGCGGCCAGGTCGTCGGCGACGAAGCGCTGCGCGCCGCGCAGGTCGGCGGCGTCGCCGTGCGCGTCGGTCAGGCCGTACGGGGCGGTGGTCTCGGTGACGTCGCCGAGCAGGGCCCGGACCGGTCAGGAACGCCAGCACCTCGGCGAGCAGCGCCTCCAGGGCGGTGTGGTCCTGCACCAGGTGGTGGATGCGCAGCAGGCCCAGCCAGCGGCCGGTGCCCGGCTCGGCGGCCACCCGCATCCGCAGCAGCGGCGGGCGGTCCAGCGCCAGCCAGGCGCCGCCGTCGGCGAGCAGCGCGGCGACCGGGTCCGCGGCGCCGGCCAGGCTCACCTCCTCCACCGGCAGCTCGACGTGCCGGGCCACCACCTGCACCGGCTCCCGCAAGCCGGCCCAGACCACGGCCGTGCGGTAGATGTCGTGCCGGCGCACCACCGCCGACAGGGCGGCGAGGAAATCGTCGAGCCGGTCCCGGGTGGCGAACCGGAGCACGGTGGGCAGCACGTAGACGTCGTCGCCGTCCCGATCGGCCATCAGGTGGTGGAAGAGGATGCCCTCCTGGAGCGGGGCGAGCGGGTAGACGTCGGCGACGTTGGCCGCCCCGCCGGGGACCGCCGCGACCACGGTGGCCAGCTCCTCCGGGGTCAGGTCGACCAGGGGAAGCATCTCCGGGCCGAGTTCCCGGGTGCCGTCGGGGATCCGGTTGGGCGGCACGGGCACCGACGCGACGCCCGTGGCGGCGGCCAGGCCGGCCGGGGTGGGGGTGGTGAACAGCGCCCGCACCGGCACGGTCACGCCGAGTCCGCGCAGGTGCTCGACCAGGGCGACGGCGAGCAGCGAGTGCCCGCCGAGGGCGAAGAAGTCGTCGTCCACCCCGACGGCGGGCAGGCCGAGCACGGCGGCGAAGGCGGCGCAGAACAGCTCCTCGCGGGCGTCGGCGGGGGCCCGGCCGGCCGCCGCCGCGCCGGCGTGGTCCGGGGCGGGCAGCGCCCGGCGGTCCACCTTGCCGTTGGCGGTCAGCGGCAGCGCGTCGAGCACCACCACCGTCGAGGG
>NZ_MUYZ01000214.1:0-12258 GCF_003013775.1 Micromonospora sp. MH33 | reverse complement strand
AGGCCCACCACGGTGGCCGGCCGGTCGTCCCGGCCGAGCCGGACGTCGTCCCGCCACGCGGGCAGCACGCGGTCCAGCCCGGCCGTGGCGGCCAACCGGGCGAGCCGGTCCGCGGGCGCGGTGCCGTTCCGCTCGACCAGCCGCAGGTCGGCGCCGACGGTGTGCCGGGCCTGGTCGCGCTGCGACCGTTCCCAGGAGGCGACCAGCGACCAGGCCAGGGTGCTGCCGCCGCCGGCGTGCGGCCGGCGGCCGGCCTGCCACATGCCGAACATCGTGGCGGTCCACGGCCGCCGGTCGACGAAGCGTTCGGCGACCCGGGTCGCCGGGGGCAGCAGCCGCAGCGCGATCACCGCGCCGGCCAGCACGCCGATGGTGGGCGCGGCGGCGAGCAGCGGGTCGATGCCGAGCCGCCCGCCGGCCCCGGCCAGCGGCGACGAGTACTGCCGCAGCTGGGTCCAGGCGAGCACGGCCAGCGCCACCAGGGCCAGGTCGACACTGGCCCGCTGCACGGCCGCGCCCCGGGTGGGGCGGGACCGGGCCGCCATGTCGGCGACGTAGGTGCCGGCCCGGCGCAACGCCGGCAGCACCATGGCGAGCAGGCAGCCGATCGCGGTGGCGACGGCGACCACCCAGATCCGGGCGACCGCGCCGTCGGCCAGCCGCAGGTCCCCGCCGAGCCGCTGCACGGCCTGCCCGGTCAGCGCCGGGGCGAGCAGCACGGCCGGAGCCACCACCAGCGTCGCCTCGCGTACGGCGAGACCGGCCAGCTGACCGCGGGCGGCCCCGCGGGCGCGCAGCAGCGCGGTCTGCGCCCGGCGGTCCTCGTTGAGCAGCGCGGCGACCAGCACCAGCGCGTACCCGCCGAGCACCACGATGAGCAGCAGCGGGGTGAGCAGGGCGGACCGGCCGACCAGGTCGGCCCGGCCGAGCCGGTCGACCAGGCGGTCCAGCTGGCTGACGGTCTGCGCGGAGGAGCCGAGCCCGGTGGCGTCGGGAATCTCCTCGGTGACGGTGGCCACGGCGGCCGTGACCCCGGTCAGCCGGCTCGGTTCGACCACGGCGAGGTCGGGGGCGACCAGCCAGGAGGCCGAGGTCGAGCCCGGGAAGGTGCGCGCGAAGTCGGCCGGGTCCAGCGCGAACGGCCCGTACGAGGTGTCCCCGCCGTCGCCCTGGCTCGCCCCGACGCCCGGGGCGAGCCGCCAGTACGCGTCGGCCGGATCGCGGGGCCGCCAGGTGCCGGCCAGCACCACGGCGCCGGCCCGCTCGGCGCTGCGGTCGTAGAGCGGCACCCGCTCACCGACCCGCAGGCCGAGCTGGCCGGCGACCTTCTCGGGAAGGGTGACCTGCAACGGCGTGGCGCCGGGGGTCGGCCACGACCCGCCGGTCAGCTCGGCGTGCGCCGGCAGGTCGCTCAGCATGCCGAGGCTGGCGAACATGGGGTCGTCGTCGGTGCGGGCCGGCCCGAGGTCGCCGGTCAGCTCCCGCCCGGTGCCGTAGCGGGCCGCGGCCACGGTGACCGGCACCCCGCCCAGCCCGTCGGCGAACTGGGCGCGGACCGCCCGGTCCCGGTCGGCGTACGCGGCGGCGTTCTGCCCGCCGGAGCCGCTGACCAGCAGGCTGCGCTCCTCGGCCGGGGCGGCGTCGAGCACCGCCCGGGCGCCCGCGTCGACCGCCCGGCGGTTGTAGTCGGAGAGCCCGGTGACCAACGCGACCGCGACCAGGGCCGCGACCGCGGCGGCGAGCAGCAGTCCACGAGCCTCGACCGCCCGCCTCCACACCAGCTTCATCCGACGTCCTCTCCTGGCCCCGGCGGGCCGATGACCAGGTAGACCCGTCGGGGGGCGGGAAAGGTTGGCGCGCGTTACGTGATCGTTATCCGGCCCGGTGTGGTGATGAGGCAGCTGGGCGTGGCCGACCCCGGCCGGCAGCTGCCCGAGGTGCACGCGCACCTGGCCCGGGGCGAGAAGATCAAGGCGATCGCGGCGTACCGCCGGGCGACCGGCGCGGACCTGCGCACCGCCAAGGCGGCCGTGGAAGCCCTCGCCGGCCGCCGCTGACCGGCCGACGACGGCCTCCGCCGAGGAAGGACGGCGCCGCTTCGGGCCGCCCCGCGCGGATTCGTCAGGCGCGGGGCCGGTCGCGGTCCTTGGAGGGCTGCACCCGCTTCGGCTCGCCGGGCATCTTCGGGTATTCCGGCGGGTAGGGCAGGTCCCCCTGCCCGGCGGCGGCGTCCCGCTCGGCCCACTCCAGCAGCGGGGTGATGTCCCACGGGGCGTCGTCGATGCCGGCGTGCGGGTCGCCCCGCTCGGCGAACCGGGCCGGCACGCTGCCCAGGTGGAAGTCGTCCGGGTCGACCTCGGTCAGCTCGTCCCAGTCGACCGGGGTCGAGACGGTGGCCCGCGCGTTGGCCCTCAGTGAGTACGCGCAGGCGATGGTGCGGTCGCGGGCCATCTGGTTGAAGTCCACGAAGACCCGGCTGCCCCGCTCCTCCTTCCACCAGGCGGTGGTGACCAGCTCGGGGCGGCGCCGTTCCAGCTCCCGGGCCAGCGCGATGGTCGCCCGGCGCACCTCGACGAACGTCCAACGCGGCTGGATGCGCAGGTAGACGTGCACGCCCCGGCCACCGGAGGTCTTCGGCCAGCCGGCCACCCCCAGCTCGTCGAGCAGCCCGCGCAGCTCACCGGCTGCGGTGACCGCGTGGGTGAAGTCGGTGCCGGGCTGCGGGTCGAGGTCGATGCGCAGCTCGTCGGGGCGGTCGACGTCGGCGGCGCGCACCGGCCAGGGGTGGAAGACCACCGTGCCCATCTGCGCGGCCCAGGCCACGTGCGCCAGGTCGGCCGGGCACAGCTCGGCGGCCTTCCGGCCGCTGGGGAAGCTGATCTCCGCGGTCGCCACCCACGGGGGTACGCCCCGGGCCGGCACCCGCTTCTGGAAGAACGCCTCCCCCTCGATGCCCTCCGGGAAGCGCTGCAGGGTGGTGGGCCGGTCGCGGAGGGCGCGCATGATCCCCTCGCCCACCGACAGGTAGTAGTGGAAGACGTCCGCCTTGGTGAAGCCGCGCTGCGGGAAGATCACCCGGTCGGGGCTGCTCAGCCGTACGGTGTGCCCGGCGACCTCGATCTCCTCGACTGCGGCCTTGCTGCCAGCCATTGGGCGACCCTATGCGATGCCACCGACGGCCGACGTACCGTTGACCGGTGAGTCTTTCCGACAATGAACTGCCCCGCACCGAGGACGAGTGGCGGGTCCGGCTGAGCCCGGAGGAGTTCCGGGTGCTCCGGGAGGCCGGCACCGAGCGCCCCTGGACCGGCGAGTACGTCGACACCAAGACCCCCGGCGTCTACCACTGCCGGGCCTGCGGGGCGGAGCTGTTCCGCAGCGAGGACAAGTTCGACTCGCACTGCGGCTGGCCGAGCTTCGACGACGCCATTCCGGGCGCGGTCAAGGAGATCCCCGACAACACCCTCGGCATGCGGCGCGTCGAGATCCGCTGCGCCCGCTGCGACAGCCACCTAGGGCACGTCTTCGAGGGCGAGGGCTTCACCCCGAAGGACACCCGGCACTGCGTGAACTCGATCTCGGTCCGGCTGGAGCCGAGACAGGGCTGACTGTGAGCACGGCCGCCGGCCGGTCAGAGCAGCAGGCGACCGCCCTGCTCGTCGACCGCGTCGGCGGCCTCGTCGTCCAGCCAGACGCCGCCGGTGGCGAGGTAGCGGAAGCGGTACTCGCCCGGGCCGAGCCGCACGGTTACCGTGCGGGTGCCGTCGCGGCGGGCCACCAGTTCGTGCCGGCCGGGCTGCCAGTCGTTGAAGCAGCCGACCACGCTGACGGTGCCGGGCGGGGTGTCCCGGGGCAGGCAGAAGGTGACCCGGGTCTGGTTGCCGAAGAGCCTGTTGCGCTTGATCAAGGGGGTCCTCCGGGGTTCGAGGCGGTCACCAGGCCTAACGTGCGACACGCCGGGGGCGACTCGCCGTCGAGCCGGATCAGGTTCGCCGGTTTCGGTTGCCGAGGCGTGTCCGCTCGTCGACTCTGGGATGACGGGTCCGTTTTCGGGGGGTTTCGTATGGCTACCTGTGAGGTTTGCGGCAACGACTACTGGATGGCGTTCGAGGTGCGCACGGTCAACGGGGCCACGCACACCTTCGACTCCTTCGAGTGCGCCATCCACAAGATGGCGCCGATCTGCGAACACTGCCAGATCAAGATCGTCGGGCACGGCGTCGAGGTCTCCGGCCGTTTCTTCTGCTGCGCCCACTGCGCCCGCGCGGTCGAGGGCGACCAGGGCGCCGAGGTCCGCGACGCGGTCGGCGCCCGCCCCGCCTGAGGGCCCGGGGAGACCGGCCTACCATCGCGGGATGCCTGTCGAGTCCCACCTGGCCAGCTTCGCCGAGCTAGACGCGCGCACCTTCCACGACCTGCTCCGGCTGCGCATCGACGTGTTCGTCGTGGAGCAGTCCTGCCCGTACCCGGAGCTGGACGGCCGGGACGTCGAGCCCGGCACCCGGCACCTCTGGCTGACCCGGGACGGCGACGTGCTGGCGTACCTGCGGATCCTGGCCGACCCGGACGGCACGGCGCGGATCGGCCGGGTGGTGGTGGCGCCGGCGGCCCGCGGCGCGGGCCTGGCCGGCGCGCTGATGACGGAGGCCCTCGCGGTGGTGGGCCAGCGGCCGTGCGTGCTGGAGGCGCAGACCCACCTGGTCGACTTCTACGCCGGCCACGGCTTCGCGGTCAGCGGCCCCGGCTACGTCGAGGACGGCATCCCGCACACCCCGATGCGGCGGGAGGGCCGCCCCGCCGCCTGAGCAGACATTGACGGATACCGCTTCCCTGTGGCAGCGTGCCAGGCGGAGCCGCCACACGAGCCGCGGGAGGGGCAACTCCCGCACCGTCCGGGCGTCGTACACCGACATCCCCACCCCGGAGGCTCACATGTCCACTCCGCACCGCCGCCGCGCCCCGCTCGTGGCGGCGATCCTGAGCGTCTGCGCGGTCGTCGCGGCGCTGCTCACCACCGCGCTGTCCGGCCCGGCCTCGGCGCACGGGTCGGTGGTCGACCCGGCGTCGCGCAACTACGGCTGCTGGCAGCGCTGGGGCAGCGACTTCCAGAACCCGGCGATGGCCACCCAGGACCCGATGTGCTGGCAGGCCTGGCAGGCCGACCCGAACGCCATGTGGAACTGGAACGGCCTGTTCCGGGAGGGCGTCGCCGGCAACCACCAGGCGGCCATCCCGGACGGCCAGCTGTGCAGCGCCGGGCACACCGCCAGCGGGCGCTACAACGCCCTCGACGCGGTCGGCGCCTGGAAGACCTCGCCGGTGACCAGCAACTTCCGCATCAAGCTGTACGACCAGGCCAGCCACGGCGCCGACTACATCCGGGTGTACGTGACGAAGCAGGGCTACAACGCCCTGACCACGCCGCTGCGCTGGAGCGACCTGGAGCTGGTCGGCCAGATCGGCAACACCCCGGCCAGCCAGTGGACGCCGGAGACGCAGGGCGTGTCGATCCAGGTGCCGGCGAACGCGCCGGGCCGGACCGGCCGGCACGTCGTCTACACCATCTGGCAGGCCAGCCACCTGGACCAGTCGTACTACCTGTGCAGCGACGTGGACTTCGGCGGCGGCTCGACCACGCCGCCCACCACGCCGCCGCCGACCACCACCCCGCCCACCACGCCGCCCCCGACCACCACCCCGCCGAGCACGCCGCCGCCGACCACGCCGAACCCGGCCGGGGCGTGCACGGCGACGTACCGGATCACCGGGCAGTGGGGCGGCGGCTTCCAGGCCGAGGTGCAGGTGACCAACGGCGGCTCGCCGATCCGCGGCTGGTCGGTGAGCTGGAACTACGCCAACGGCCAGCAGGTCAGCTCGGCGTGGAACGCCACGGTGAGCACCAACGGAACGCTGGTCATCGCGCGCAACGTGGCCTACAACGGCACCCTGGCCGCGGGGGCGAGCACCACGTTCGGCTTCGTCGGCTCGTGGAGCGGGAGCAACCCGGCGCCCGGGATCCTCTCCTGCACGACGGTCGCCTGACCGCCGTCCGGCCGGGGTCGCGATTCGCGACCCCGGTCGGGCGGGGCTCAGACCAGGCAGGTGACGAAGTCGGCGATCGAGCGGCGGCGGCCCGTGTAGAAGGGGATCTCCTCGCGCACGTGCCGACGGGCCCGGGAGGCCCGCAGGTCACGCATCAGGTCGACGATCCGGTGCAGCTCGTCGGCTTCGAAGGCGAGCATCCACTCGTAGTCGCCGAGGGCGAACGAGGCCACCGTGTTGGCCCGCACGTCCGGGTAGCCGCGGGCCATCTTGCCGTGCTCGGCCAGCAGCTCACGCCGCTCGGCGTCGGGCAGCAGGTACCACTCGTACGACCGGACGAACGGGTAGACGCAGAGGTAGGCGCGCGGCTCCTCGTCGGCCAGGAACGCCGGGATGTGGCTCTTGTTGAACTCGGCCGGCCGGTGCAGCGCCATCTGCGACCAGACCGGGGTCAGCGCCCGGCCCAGGGTGGTGCGCCGGAACCGCAGGTACGCGTCCTGGAGCGCGTCGCTGGAGGACGAGTGCCACCAGATCATCAGGTCCGCGTCGGCGCGCAGGCCGGCCACGTCGTACGTGCCGCGGATGGTGACGTCCTTGCCGGCCAGCTCCTCGAAGAGCGACTCGACCTCGGCGACGACGTTCTCGCGCAGCGACGGGAGGGGGCTGGTGGCCCGGTACACCGACCACATGGTGTAGCGGATGGTCTCGTTGAGCTCCCGCAGCCGGGCCGCGTTGGTCTGCTCCGTCATGCTGCCGATCCTCCCAGTGCAGTGATGATCTCTTCGGCCGCCGTCTCGCCGGAGCGGACGCAGACCGGGATGCCGACGCCGTCGTAGCCGGCACCGGCCAGGGCCAGCGTCGGGTGGGCGGCGCGCAGCGCCGTCCGGGCCGCCGCCACCCGGCCGAGGTGGCCGGGGGTGTACTGCGGCAGGGCCCCGCCCCACCGCTGCACGTGCCGGGCCACCGGGCTCGGCAGCGGCGTGCCGAGCACCTTCGACAGCTCCCGGTGCACGGTGGCGACCAGGTCGTCGTCGGTGAGCTGGAGCGAGGTCTCGTCGCCGTACCGGCCCACCGAGGCGCGGACCAGGGCGAGCCCGTCGGGCCGGCGCAGGTGGCCCCACTTGGTGGTGAAGAAGGTGGACGCCTTGATCAGCAGCCCCTCGCTGGCCGGCACCAGGAAGCCGGACAGCTCCGGCAACTCCGGCTCGGGCAGGGCCATGGTGACCAGCGCGACGCTGGCGTAGTCCAGCCCGCCGACGGTCGCCGCGACCTCCGGGGCCGGGCCGGCGAGCAGCCGGGCGGCCGGGCGGGCCGGCACGGCGAGCAGCACCGCGTCGACCTCGACGAACTCCGGGTCCCGGGTGGGGCCGACGGTGAGGCGCCAGGCGGTCGGGGTGCGGTGCAGCTCGCGGACGGCGGCGTCCCGGCGGATCGTCGCCCCGCTCTCCCGCGCCGCCGCCGCCACCAGCGTGCTGAGCCCGCCGGCCAGGGTGCCGAAGACCGGGGCGCCGGGGGCACGGGGCGCGGCGGCCTGCGCGGCGCGGACCGCACCGACCAGGGTGTGCTCGACCCGGGCCGCCCGGGCCAGCGCCGGCATGGTGGTGACCAGCGACAGGTCGTCGGCCCGGCCGGCGTAGACGCCGCCGAGCATCGGGTCGACCAGCCGGTCCACCACCTCGTCGCCGAGCCGGTCGCGGACCAGCGCGCCGACCGACACGTCGGCGTCCGGCGGGAGCAGCGGCGTGCCACCGTCCCGGTCGGCCGCCGCGGCCGGCTGCGCCACCGCCGCCACCTTGTCCAGATCCCCGGGTACGCCCACCAGGGTGCCGCCCGGGACCGGGCGCAGCCCGCCGTCGACCACCAGGGCGGCCTGCCCGACGGTGGGGTGCACGATCGCCCCGGTGAGGCCGAGCCGGCGGATCAGGGTCACCGCCGCCGACTCCCCGCCGGCCGGGTCACGCATGAGGAACGACTCGGCGCCGAACTCGACCGGGCCGCCGGCCAGCTCACCGGTGCGCAGCTTGCCGCCGAGGCGGCCGGACTGCTCGTACACGGTGATCTCGGTGCCGGTGGGGGCGCGGTCCCGCAACCGGACGGCGGCGGCCAGTCCGGTGATCCCGCCACCGACGATCGCCACCCGCCACGGTCGCGCCATGGTCGTTCCTCCCTTACGCGGCCGGCCGCGCGGACAGCTCGTGCACCAGCGCGACCACCCGGGTCAGCACCTCGGGGTCGGTCTCCGGCAGCACGCCGTGACCGAGGTTGAACACGTGACCGGGGGTGGCCCGCCCCTCGTCGAGGATCCGGCGCACCTCGGCCTCCACCACCGGCCAGGGGGCGAGCAGCACGCACGGGTCGAGGTTGCCCTGCACGGCCTTGTCCGGGCCGATCCGGCGGGTCGCGACGTCCAGCGGCGTACGCCAGTCCACGCCGACCACGTCGGCGCCGGCCTCGCCCATCGCGCCGAGCAGCTCCGCGGTGCCCACCCCGAAGTGGATCCGGGGGACGCCGTCGTCGGCCAGGCCGGCGAGCACGTGGGCCGAGTGCGGGAGCACGTAGCGGCGGTAGTCCGCCTCGGAGAGCGCACCGGCCCAGGAGTCGAAGAGCTGCACCGCGGAGACCCCGGCGTCGACCTGCACCCGCAGGAACGCCAGCGTCACCTCGGCGAGCCGCCCGCAGAGCGCGTGCCACAGCTCCGGGTCGCCGTACATCAGCGCCTTGGTCTTCGCGTGGGTCCGCGACGGGCCGCCCTCGACGAGGTAGCTGGCCAGGGTGAACGGCGCGCCCGCGAAGCCGATCAGCGGGGTGTCGCCCAGCTCGGCGACGAGCAGCCGGACGGCCTCGTCCACGTAGGACACGTCGTCCCGGCCGATCGGGTTGATCCGCTCGACGTCGTCGGCGGTGCGGACCGGCTCGGCCACCACCGGCCCGGTGCCGGGCACGATGTCCAGGTCGATCCCGGCGGCGGCCACCGGCACCACGATGTCGCTGAACAGGATCGCCGCGTCGACCCCGTGCCGGCGGACCGGCTGGAGGGTGATCTCGGTGACCAGTTCGGGGCGGCGGCACGACTCCAGCATCGGCACGTTGGCCCGGATCTCGCGGTACTCCGGCAGCGACCGGCCGGCCTGGCGCATGAACCAGACCGGGGTGTGCGGGCCCGGTTCGCGCCGGCAGGCGCGGACGAAGGGCGAGTCGGCCGGCCCGCCGCGGCGGGGTTCTCCGTCTCGGGCGACAGTGCCCGTGGTGTCGGTGGTCATCGCGGCAATCGTGCCACGCGCCCGGGTGGCAGCCGCCGCCACCGTCACCTTTTGTGACCGGCCACCCTCCGGTGTCCGGCGGGGCGCCGGCGCCCATGATCGTGACCGTCCGCCCGGCGCGCCGTCACGCCGCGGGACAGGCGGCGGCATAGGCTGCCGTCATGGCCCCCCCGATCGCGCTCCCGGAAACGTTCGCCCGCGCGGTCGCGGGGTTGCGATCGGTGACATGCCGCCCGGAGATCGTGCTGGAGGAGGTCGGCGCCCCGCAGCGCCTGGCCCCGTACGCGTTCGCGCTCTCCGCCGGGGTGCTGCGCGACGGCGACGAGGTGGCGACCGGCCGGCTCATCCTGCTGCACGACCCGGCCGGGCACGAGGCGTGGCAGGGCACCCTGCGGCTGGTCACCTACGTGACCGCGGAGCTGGAGGTCGACCTGGCCAGCGACCCGCTGCTGCCCGGGGTGGGCTGGACCTGGCTGACCGACGCGCTCGACGTGCAGGAGGCCCGCTACCGGGCCATCGGCGGCACGGTCACCCAGACGCTCTCCACCCGGTTCGGCGAGCTGGCCGGGCCGCCCGCCGCGGGCGACATCGAGATCCGGGCCTCCTGGACGCCGCTCGGCGCCGACCTGGCCCCGCACCTGCTCGGCTGGTGCACGCTGCTGGCCTCGACGGCCGGCCTGCCCCCACCCGGCGTCACCGCGCTCCCGACCCGCCGCCCCGCCGGCGCCGCCTGAACCCTTCCGCACCGTCTCGTCACCCGCCACGGCGGTCGTCGCCGGCCGAACCGTCTCCTGGCGCCGCCTGGCGGTCGAAGCCGGCCGCACTGTCTGCTGGCGCCGCCATGGCGGTCGAAGCCGGCAGACATGGCGACGGGCCGCCCCGGGGTGTCCCGGAGCGGCCCGCGCCAAGCCGGATCAGAGGTAGTTCTCGGCCTCGTCGCAGACCTTGTTGAGGCCCTTGTTGGCGGCGTCGAAGGCCGCCTTGTCGCCCCGGGACGCCGCCGCGATGGCCGTGGTCAGCTTGTCCAGGCAGCTCGCGATGACCTTCTTCTGCCGGGCCTGCTCGTCCCGGTCGTTCTTGGTGCCGGTCAGGTCCTGCTGGGTGTCGGCGAGCTTGTCGCGGACCGTCTGGAGGTCGCCCTTGAGCTTGTCGATCTCCTGCCGGTTCGCGGTGATCGTGCCGTCCCGCTGGCTGACCTGCTGCTCGGCCTTGTGCAGCTTGCCGTTGGTGGTCACGTAGAGGCCGGTCATCACGCCGCCCAGGACCAGCAGCAGCCCGGCGACGATGCCCAGGATCAGGGCGGCCCGCCCCTTGCCGCGGCCCGCCGCGGGCGCACCGTAGGGCGGCACCGGGCCGGGCGGGGCCGACATCGGGTAGCCCGGCGCGGAGACCGGCGGGACCGGCGTCGGGTAGCCCGGCGCCGAGACCGGCGGGGCCGACATGGGCTGCGGGTAGCCGGGCACGGAGCCGGCGCCGGAGACCGGTGGGACGGAGGTCGGCGGGGCCGACATGGGCTGCGGGTAGCCGGGCGCGGAACCCGGGGCGCCCGGCGGCGGGACCGGGGCGGCGCCCGGCGCGTACTGCCCGGGAACCGGCGCGGTGGGCTGGGGCAGGGTGGGATCGGGGTGGGGCGCCCCGTACTGCGGGGGCTCGGGCTGGGCCGGCCCGTACTGCTGGGGCGCGGGCTGGCCCCCGTACGGGCTGCCGTACACGTTGCCCCCCGGCGGCTGGGGCGGGTAGCCGCCCGCTCCGGTCGGTGGCTGGGACATGTCTTTCCTCCAGGTTTGCTGGTCCCCCGCGGGGTGGCCCGTCAGGGCCGGGGTCTGTGGTCGGCGTGGTCGGGCTTACGCCTCGACGGTGCGGGCCGGGGTCAGGTCACCGGCGGCGCGCCGGTCAGCAGAGCTTGAACCGGTCGCACGCGGTCTTGATCGGCACGGCCAGGCCGATGCCCTCGGCGTCCCGGGCCTTGGCCGTGGCGATCCCGACGACCTCCTTGGAGCCGTTGATCACCGGCCCGCCGGAGTTGCCGGGGTTGATCGGCGCGTCGAACTGGATCACCGGGCCGGAGCCGCCCTCGTCCTTGCGGAACGCGCTCACCACACCGGTGGTGACGCTGTCCTGGAGGCCGAGCGGCGCGCCGACCACCACGATCTGCTGACCGGACTTGACCGGCGTTCGTGCCGCGACCAGGCCGGTGAACGTGGCGGTGGTGCGCAGGTGGGCGAGGTCCTTGTCCTTGTCGACCTCGACGATGGTCGCCTCGAACCGCTGGTCGGTGCGCTCCAGGAAGACCTTGCGCTCGCCGGCGGCGAAGACCGACTCCACCACGTGGAAGTTGGTGAGCAGCGTGGTGCCGCCGCCGGACGGGGCCTTGCCGATGGCGAACGCCGTGCCGGTGAACTGGCCGGCCCGGACCCGGAACACGCTGGGCAGCACCGCGCTCGCCACGGCCTCCGGGTTGAACGCGGCGCCGGCCTGCTTCTCCAGGACGCCCGCCCGCTCCTCCAGGCCGTCGAGCCGGCCGGCGTCCGCGCCCTGCGCCTCGGCCAGCCGCCGGTCGGTGGCGGCGAGCCGGTCGTCCAGCCGGTGGATCTGGTACGCCTGTACGCCCGCCACCAGGGCCAGGACCCCGGCCAGGACGAGCGCCACGACCGGCAGCCGACGCCCCCGCCGGGACCCCTCGGGGTGACCGCTGGACGGTCCGGCCGGCGCCGACCCGACGGCCAACTGCCCGGGGTGAGCGGGGCCGGACGTGGGCTGGCCCGGGTAGGCCGGGCCCGAGGTCGGCGGACCCGGGTAGGCCGGGCCCGAGGTCGGCGGACCCGGGAAGGCCGGGCCCGAGGTCGGCTGACCCGGGAAGGCCGGGCCCGAGGTCGGCTGACCCGGGAAGGCCGGGCCCGAGGTCGGCTGACCCGGGAAGGCCGGGCCCGAGGTCGGCTGACCCGGGAAGGCCGGG
>NZ_MUYZ01000213.1:0-12266 GCF_003013775.1 Micromonospora sp. MH33 | reverse complement strand
CTCGACCGCGCCCGCGCGGGGCTCGCAGACCCGCAGGCGGCGGAGCTGGAGGACCGGTCGGGCGGTGCGGCGGCGTATCGGGCCGACCCGGCGGGCGGCGCGGGTCAGCTCGGCGGCCGCTCGGGCGGCGGCCTCGGGGAGGCAGACCGGTGCGCCGCCCGCGCCGCCTCGGGGGTCGCGGTCACCAGGGCGGCCGGTGGCGGGCCGGCGGAGCGCCCCGGCCCGGTCGGCGCCGGCCGAATGTCGGCGGCCCGCCCGGTGGACCGATCGGTGGAGCGACCGGCACGGCGGGTCGGGCGGTCGGCGGCCCTGCCGGCGGGACGGTCGGGGTCCCGACGTGCCTCGAAGAGGTCGAGCGCGAGCTGGTCGACGCTGCCCCAGGCTTCGCCCCAGGCGGGGTCCTGGTCGGTGCAGGGCGGGTCGAGCGGCGGGGCGGGCCGGAGCCGGACCGGGGGACGCGGTGCCAGCGGGCGGCGGGTGTCGACCATCCTCAACCCCTGTTCCTTGCGTTTGCCTTCGTTTGCCTCCGACAGTTCCTCATTCTCGGGCAGGGCAACGCCGACCGTCAATGCCCCTGCGCCACCGTGGGGTCACTCCGTGTCGCGCTCGGTGAGTGGATTGCCGCGCACCCACTCGGCGGTCTCGGCGTACTTGCGCTCGATGTACTCCTCCAGCCGTGCACGCTCGACCCGCCACTGGCCCCGGCCGCCGATCTTGATAGCGGGCAGCTCGCCGCTGCGCACCATGTGGTAGACCTGCGAGTCCGAGACGTTCAGCTCGGCGGCCACGTCGGACAGCAGCAGGAACCTCGGCTCCACGATGACTCCCGGAGTTGGCTTCGTTTGCCTCAGTTTGCCATCAGTAGCGCGGCCGCCCCAGGCCCGCCACGGTGAATCCCGCCGGGGGACACACCGGCGTGGAACTTCTCCCTGGCGGGTGCGGGGTGTATGACGGTCACGGCGTACGGCATGATCGGCGCCCGGAGCCGGCGTCCGCCGGCCGGGGCCTGACGGCGGGGAGAGACCGGTGACCGACGAGCTTGTCCGGGTGTACGTGCCGGCGACCGTCCCCATGCTGGCCCGGCTGCGCGAGGAGGGCCTGGCCGGCGGGGAGGCGCAC
Source organism: Micromonospora sp. MH33 (assembly GCF_003013775.1). Taxonomy (NCBI): domain Bacteria; kingdom Bacillati; phylum Actinomycetota; class Actinomycetes; order Micromonosporales; family Micromonosporaceae; genus Micromonospora; species Micromonospora sp. MH33. Next base: position 11,147 of record NZ_MUYZ01000213.1, on the reverse strand, counting down.
GCGGTCACCCCGGAGCTGCGGGAGTGGTACGCCGAGGGCGACGAGGAGGAGCTGGAGTACGTCGCCTTCACCCGCGCCGCCCAGGAAGCGCTGCTGCTGCTCCGGGCCGATCCGGGCGCGCCCCGGCGGCGGGTCGTCGTCTCGGTGGACCTGCCGGCGCGCGCGGTCGGCCGGACCGGTGGCGAGCTGGGGTCCAGCGTGGTGCGCCTCTCCGGACCGGTGCCGGTGAAGTCCGTCGCCGCGATCCACGTGGACGGCGCGGAGGCGGCCGAGGACGTGGCCGCCGCCGCCGAGGTGGTGGCGGAGGCACAGGCCGGCGACCCGGACGCCCAGTTCACCGTCGACGGGGCCGAGGACCACGAGCTGGAGTGGTACGACGTGACCGAGCTGGACCTGCTGCTGCGCGAGGTTTCCTGACGCCCGCGGGCCTCAGGAGTCGGACTCGTCCTCGTCCTCGACGGCACGCGGGCCGAGGGTGCGGCCGAACAGGATGAGCGCGGTGAGCGCGCCCACGAAGAGCACCCAGATGCCGTTGTCCACCCGCGAGGTGCCGAGCGCCGTCTGCGCCACCTGGTCCGCCTCGCTGAGCGCGGCGGCCAGGTCGAGCAGCCCACGCCCGCCGACCCGGATGATCACCTCGGTGAGCAGCAGGAGCAGGCCCGCGCCGGCCCCGGCCACCAGGTACCCCGGCCAGCGCAGCTCCGCGGCGACGCCGTCCCGCCGCTCGGCGCGGCGGCGGGCCCAGGCCAGGTAGAGGTACGCCACCAGGCCGGCGATCAGCCCGGCGAGGAGGGACTCCGTCCGGGACACCCACTTCGCGGCGTCGAGCATCGACTCCTGGGTGTCCCCGGCGCCGAACAGGTCGGAGAGCGGGTCCCGGGCGCGGCTGAACAGCACCACGAAGACCTGCGCGGCGAGCGTGGCGGCGGCCAGCCCGCCGACCACCCGGGCGTTGCGCGCCCCGGCCATCGCCCCGCCGATGATCGCCGCCGCGGCCGTGGTGCCGGCGATGGTGTTGGTGGTCGCGTTGTCGGCGTACGTCAGGTTGACGGCCACGGCGGCGGCGAGCCCGACCAGCAGGCCGGCGCCGACGGCCGCGAGGAAGCGCAGGGTGGCCCGGCCCAGCCGGTTGGTCGCCGCCAGGGCGACCGCGGCGCCGGCCACCAGCGCGGCGGTGATCACGCCGGGCAGGGCGTACGCGGAGAGGCTGATCGCGGTGACCCCGGCCGCGGCCGAGGTGATCGCCGCCCGGGTGGACCAGAGCATGGCGGCCAGCCAGCCGAGCGACAGCACGGCCAGCGCCAGGGCGCCGGGCGCGTGTGCGAGGCGGCTCCCGGCGTGCGCAGCCCCGACGGTCTCGTCCGAGGGGAAGGTGGCCGGCGTCCCGGCCCTCTGCTCGGTGGCGGGCTGGTCCGGCTCCGCGGCCGTGGAGCTGCCGGGCTGCTTGCTCATCGTCTCCCTCTCGACGGACGCCGGATCGGCCGCGACGGCCGGGCAGGTCACCGGTCATCCAGCGTACGCGGCCTTCCCGGTCCCCCTCCGGACCCGGCTGTCCGGTCCTGTCGATCTTGGCTGGGGGCCGGTGCTCGCTGATCGCCTGGCGATGGATCGCAGGCGAGCGGTGAGGCGGACCGACGATTCGTCGGGGGCGGGCGGCTTGTCGCCTACGGTCCGGTGTGCGGTGGTGCGTCCGGGTGCGCCGACGAAGGCGGCCCGAACAGGGGCGGTGGAGGTGGGGCCGGGCCCCTCGCATGGAAGAATTGGCCGAGGTCCCGCCGCCGCGACCGGTCCGCCGCGGTGCCCGGCACCCGGCCGCCCGGCCGGCGCCCGCGGGTCCGATTTCGCCACCGCCGTCGAGATCGCACAGGAGCCTGTGATGGACGCCGTGTTCTCCGTACCCGAGCCGCGCAACGAGCCGGTCCACACCTACGAGCCCGGCAGCGCCGAGCGGGAGCGGCTCCGGCGGCGGCTGGCCGAACTGGCCGCCGAGCGGATCGACCTGCCGATGACCATCGCCGGCGAGCAGCGGATGGCCGCCGGCGACCCGATCGACGTGGTCCAGCCACACAAGCACGCCCACGTGCTGGGCGTGACCGGCCACGCCACCCACGACGACGCCCGCGCCGCCGTCAAGGCCGCCAAGGACGCCGCGCCGATGTGGCGGGCGCTGCCGTTCGAGGAGCGTGCCGCGATCTTCCTGCGCGCCGCCGAACTGCTCTCCGGGCCCTGGCGGGACACCCTCAACGCGGCCACCATGCTCGGCCAGTCCAAGACCGTGGTCCAGGCCGAGATCGACGCGGCCTGCGAGCTGATCGACTTCCTCCGGTTCAACGTCTACTTCGCCCGCAAGCTCCTGGCCGAGCAGCCGATGTCCTCGCCCGGCGTGTGGAACCGCTTCGACCACCGGCCCCTGGAGGGCTTCGTCTACGCGGTCACCCCGTTCAACTTCACCGCGATCGCCGGCAACCTGCCCTCGGCGCCGGCCCTGCTCGGCAACACCGTGGTCTGGAAGCCGGGCCCGACCCAGCAGTTCGCCGCCCACTTCACCATGCGGCTGTTCGAGGCGGCCGGCCTGCCGCCCGGCGTGATCAACATGGTCACCGGGCGCGGCGAGGAGGTCTCCGACGTCGTGCTCGCCGACCCGGATCTCGCCGGCATCCACTTCACCGGGTCCACCAAGGTCTTCCAGCACCTGTGGAAGACCGTGGGCGACAACATCGCCCGCTACCGGGGCTACCCCCGGCTGGTCGGCGAGACCGGCGGCAAGGACTTCGTGGTGGCGCACACCAGCGCCGACGTGGACGCCCTGCACACCGCGCTGATCCGGGGCGCCTACGAGTACCAGGGCCAGAAGTGCTCGGCCGCCTCGCGGGCGTACATCCCCCGGTCGATCTGGGAGGGCGGGCTGCGCGACCGGCTGGCCGCCACCGCCGACTCGCTCACCTACGGCGACGTCACCGACTTCAGCAACTTCGGCGGCGCCGTGATCGACGACAAGGCGTTCGGCCGGCACACCGCCGCCCTGGAGCTGATCAAGGGTGACGACAGCTGCAAGGTCCTGGCCGGTGGCACCGCCGACGACTCGGTCGGCTACTTCGTCCGGCCGACCCTCTTCGAGTGCTCGGACGCCGCGCATGAGACCTTCACCACCGAGTACTTCGGTCCGATCCTCGGCGTGCACGTCTTCGACGACGCCCGCTTCGACGAGGTGGTCCACCAGGCCGAGTCGATCGCGCCGTACGCGCTGACCGGGTCGATCTTCGCGACCGACCGCCGGGTGGTCGACCAGGTGGCGGAGAAGATGCGGTACGCGGCCGGCAACTTCTACATCAACGACAAGCCGACCGGCGCGGTGGTCGGGCAGCAGCCGTTCGGCGGCGCCCGGGCCAGCGGCACCAACGACAAGGCGGGCTCCTGGCACAACCTGGTCCGCTGGATGTCGCCGCGGACGATCAAGGAGACGTTCGTCCCGCCGACGGACCACGGCTACCCGCACATGGGCTGACCTGCCTGACGGTCGCCGGTGCGCACCCAGCGTCACCGGCGACCGGCCGGCCGGCCGGGGGAGGGCCCGGACGTCCCCGGCGGACTGTCGTCGGCCGACAGTGCACATCGGACGACCCAACGGGTGGCGAAAACGGCAAATCCTGGACGCCAGGTCCGACAAAGTGGCAGCTTAGAGGGCATGGCGGAATCCGGAGTCAACCCGACGGCGGCGGCCCTGCTGGGCCTGCTGCACGACGGCCCGATGACAGGCGGCCAACTGATGGCCGCCGCTGAGCGCCGGCTGGCGCCGTACTGGTCGATGACCCGCAGCCAGGTCTACCGGGAGCTTCCCGTCCTGGCCGAGAAGGGTCTGGTGCGGCTCGGCAAGCCCGGGCCGCGGTTGAGTCAGCCGTACGCGATCACGGCGGCCGGGAAACGGACATTCTCCCGCTGGCTGGCGGAGAACCCCGGGCGGGACACCATCCGTAACCCGATAGCGCTACGGATCGCCTTCGGCAACCTGCACTCGGCGAGCCAGCTCAAGAACCTGTACGCCTCGGCGAACGAGTACCACACCGAGGCCCTGGCGGCGGTGCGCGAGCAGGTCAAGAACGCCAAGAAGGAAGGCGACGACTACGACGCCAGCGCGCTCGAGTTCGCCGTCGCCTACCACCGGGCCGCGCTGTCCTGGCTCAAGAGCGCCCCGGTCGGCTGACCACCTGCGCCGGACCGGCCAGCATAGGCAGTAGGCTTGTCTGTCGTGACCGCTGCCGATTACGCCGAACAGCTCAAGGAACTCGACGCCACCCTGCGCAACATCGAGGCGGTGCTCGACGTCGACAAGCTGCGCGAGCAGAAGGCCCGCCTGGAGCAGGAGGCCTCCGCGCCGGACCTGTGGGACGACCAGGCCAAGGCGCAGCAGGTGACCTCGCAGCTGTCGTACGTCAACGGCGAGATCTCCAAGCTCGGCACCCTCCGCTCCCGCCTCGACGACGCCGGGGTGCTGCTGGAACTGGCCCAGGCCGAGTCCGACCCCGGCACCCTGGCCGAGGTCGAGTCGGAGATCACCGGGCTGACCAAGGCCATCCAGGAGATGGAGGTCCGCACCCTGCTCTCCGGCGAGTACGACTCCCGGGAGGCGCTGGTCGCCATCCGGGCCGGCGCCGGCGGCGTGGACGCGGCGGACTTCGCCGAGATGCTGCTCCGGATGTACCTGCGCTGGGCCGAGCGGCACGGCTACCCGACGGAGGTCTACGAGACCTCGTACGCCGAGGAGGCGGGCCTCAAGTCGGCCACCTTCACGGTCAAGGTGCCCTACGCCTTCGGCACGCTCAGCGTGGAGTCCGGCACCCACCGGCTGGTCCGGATCAGCCCGTTCGACAACCAGGGCCGCCGGCAGACCAGCTTCGCCGGCGTCGAGGTGCTGCCGGTGGTGGAGCAGACCGACCACATCGAGATTCCCGAGAACGAGATGCGGATCGACGTCTACCGCTCCTCCGGCCCGGGCGGGCAGAGCGTCAACACCACCGACTCGGCGGTCCGGATCACCCACATCCCGACCGGCATCGTGGTCACCTGCCAGAACGAGAAGTCCCAGTTGCAGAACAAGGCCTCCGCGCAGCGGGTGCTCCAGGCCCGGCTGCTGGAGCGCAAGCGGCAGGAGGAGCAGGCCAAGCTCCAGGGCCTGAAGACCGACGCCGCCGGCTCCTGGGGCGACCAGATGCGCTCGTACGTTCTGCACCCTTATCAGATGGTGAAGGATCTGCGGACCGAGCAGGAGACGGGCAATCCGTCCGCGGTCTTCGACGGCGAGCTGGACAGCTTCATCGAGGCCGGTATCCGCTGGCGGAAGCAGCAGCAGCTGACCGCTGACGGTGCGTGATCGATCTCGGACGGAGCGCGTCGTCGATCTCTGTCTGAGCGGCTGAATCGACGACGCGACTCGCTTCGGAGGGGCGGGGGGCTTGGCTCTCCGGTTACACCGCGTAGACTCTCGACCCGTGATTCAGCTTGAGCAAGTGACGAAGACGTACCCGAAGGCGTCCCGGCCTTCGCTCGACAACGTGTCCGTCTCGATCGAGAAGGGCGAGTTCGTCTTCTTCATCGGTCCATCCGGCTCCGGCAAGTCCACGATCATCAAGCTGCTGCTGCACGAGGTCACCCCCAACAAGGGGCGGGTCGTCGTCAACGGCAAGGACGTCACGTCGATGCGCTCCTGGAAGCGACCCCACTTCCGGCGTTCCATCGGCTGCGTCTTCCAGGACTTCCGGCTCCTGCCGAACCGCACCGCCTACGAGAACGTGGCGTTCGCGCTGGAGGTGATCGGCAAGACCAAGGCGGTCGCCCGCCGGGTCGTACCGGAGGTGCTGGAGCTGGTCGGGCTCGGTGGGAAGGAGCACCGCTACCCCCACGAGCTGTCCGGTGGTGAGCAGCAGCGGGTCGCGGTGGCCCGGGCGTTCGTGAACCGGCCGCTGATCCTCCTGGCGGACGAGCCCACCGGAAACCTGGACCCGGACACCTCGATCGAGATCATGCGCCTGCTGGACCGGATCAACCGCACCGGCACGACCGTCGTGATGGTCACGCACGACTCCAACATCGTGAACCAGATGCGTCGCCGCGTCATCGAGATCGAGAGCGGCCGCATCGTGCGCGACCAGGCCCGCGGCGTCTACGGCTGAGCCGCTGACGACCCGCAGACCCTGACGACGAACACCTCACGCCGGAGAGCCGGAGGAATATCCCGATGCGGATGAAGTACGTCCTGTCCGAGGTACTGGTCGGACTGTGGCGCAACGTCACCATGACCCTCGCCATGATCATCACCATGGCGGTGTCGCTGTTCATGCTGGGCGGCAGCGGCCTTCTGTACCAGAAGGTCGGCGACATGAAGGACCTCTACTACGAGAACGTCCAGGTCTCGATCTTCCTGAAGACCGACGTCAACGAGCAGCAGCGGACCGACCTCGAGACCAAGCTCAAGGCCGACCCGATGATCAAGGAAGTCACGTACGTCAACAAGGACGAGGCGTACAAGCGCTTCCAGCAGATGTACGCCGACGCGCCCGATCTGGTGAACGCGGTCAAGCCCGACCAGCTGCCCGAGTCGTTCCGGCTCACGCTGGTCAACCCGGAGCAGTACAAGAAGATCTACGACGAGTACAAGACCTCCGAGGGCATCGACACGATCGTCGACCAGAGCAAGCTGCTCGACAAGGTCTTCGGCGTGCTCAGCGGCTTCCAGAACGGCGCGCTGGTCATCGCGATCGTGATGGCGATGGCCGCCCTGCTGCTGGTCGCCAACACCATCCAGGTGGCCGCGTACAGCAAGCGGCGTGAGGTCGCGGTCATGAAGCTCGTCGGCGCCTCCAACTGGTTCATCCAGGCGCCGTTCGTGCTGGAGGCGGTGGTCGCCGGTCTGATCGGCTCGATCCTCGGTCTCGTCGCGCTGATCGCCCTGAAGACACTCGCGGCGGGGAGCTCGATGGCGGCCCTGGAGGGCCTGATCACCCCGATCTCCTGGTCCGAGATCTTCCTGACGTTCCCGCTGATGGCCGCCGTCGGTGGCCTGGTCAGCGCGGTGACCGCCTGGGTCACGCTCCGCTTCTACCTGCGGGTCTAGTTGTCGGTACGGCTCTCCGAGGGCCCTCCCGCGCCGGAAATAATCGGCGCGGGAGGGTCCTTGTCATTGGGTAGCATGATCTCGCTCCGCGGCCGGTGGCTGGCCGCGGACGGACCGGGAAGGGGGTGGCGCCGATGCCACGGGAAAAGGGTCGCAAGGTGGTCGCCTCCAACAAGAAGGCGCGGCACGACTACGCCATCCTCGACACGTACGAGGCGGGCATGTCGCTGACCGGCACCGAGGTCAAGTCGCTGCGGGCCGGGCGGGCGTCGCTGGTCGATGCGTTCGCCCAGGAACGTGACGGCGAGCTCTACCTGCACGGCATGCACATTCCGGAGTACACCCAGGGCACCTGGACCAATCACGAGCCCCGGCGTACCCGGAAGCTGCTGCTCAAGCGGCTGGAGATCGACCGACTGCTCGGCAAGACCAAGGAGAGCGGTCTCACCATGGTGCCGTTGCAGGTCTACTTCTCCGACGGCTGGGCGAAGGTGGAGATCGGCCTGGCCCGGGGTAAGAAGTCGTACGACAAGCGCCAGGACCTGGCCAAGCGGGACGCCGACCGGGAGATCGCCCGGGTGGTGGGCCGGCGCGGCAAGGGCATGAGTGAGTGAAACTTCCGGTTTGTCCGGGTGCCGGCTTCCGGCCGGCCTCGGAATGAATCCGGTTGCGCCAGGCGTTAGGCTTGGTGTTGCTGCCGACAGGGGCAGCCCGTCGAGGGGGTGACTGGTTTCGACTTCGTACGTTGCGGCAGGGGAAGCGAGCCGAGGAAGCCGACGTCGTCTCGAGAATCGTTCGTCGGAAACCAATAAGCGCCAAGAACAATCGCGCTGACTTCGCTCTCGCCGCCTGAGGCGAGTAGCAAGTCTGTCGGCCTGGGAGCGCCTTCGACCCAGTTAGCCGGCATCAGCTAGAAGGCTGGCCAACCGGACCCGGTCGCGGGGTCCGTGCGGCGAGATCAATCAGCGACTGGGCCCGTCACACCGACTCGCTCGCGTGATCGGAGGGGCCGAGTAGAGGCATAGCGAGCTGCGCTCGGAGAAGCCCTGACAAGGCGGCGAAGGACCCGGGTTCGATTCCCGGCACCTCCACCACCTGACCTGTGCGCCCCGGTCCACCGGACCGGGGCGCACAGTCGTCTCCGGGCCCGTTGGGCTCCAGGCTGCCGCCTGTGACGAACGAGCGGATCCGACTCTCCGACGGCGCGGCGTCCGGCCAGCGGGCCGGGTGGCGCGTGCCCGCCCTGATCGCCCGGGACCGGAACACCGGGCGGCGCGTCACCATCCCGCCGCGGGGCCCGGGGCTGGGCAGCCTGCCCCCGGACGAGCTGCGGGCGCTCGCCGACGCGATCGCCGTGGGCCGGCCGGACCAGGGCCGGGGACGCGGACGCGGACGCGCACGCCCTCGCCGGCCGGCTGCGCAGCATGGCGGGCAATCCGCTGGGGCTGTAGGGGCCGCTGTGACCGCCGGGGCGGAAGGGGCAGATGAGGTGACCGCCCCTCCTGGACAGGTCGGGTGCTCGGGTCCACCATCGCTGTACGCGGTAGCGCAGCAGCGCGGGAGGTGCCATGGTCACCAATCCGATTCAGCAGCCGTCCACCGTCACCGCCGTGCCCTCGCCCCGGCCGGCGCTCCCCGGCGACGTGCGTGGCCTCGCCCGGGCACTCGCCGCGGCACCGGCGGAGCCGCGCTGGCGGGAGCACCTGATCGGCCGCCTCGGCCCGGTCCGGCAGGGCTTCGCCGAGCACGTCCGGGTCACCGAGGGGCCGGCCGGCCTCTACGCCGAACTGCTCCACCAGGCGCCCCGGCTCGACCGGGGCGTACGCCTGCTGGCCGGCGAGCACGCCGCCATCGCCGCGGCGATCGCCGCGCTCCAGCACGCGGTACGGCTCCCCGCGGTGCCCGCCGAGGAGCTGCGGGAGCAGGCCCGGAACCTGTTGCGGGCGCTCGACCGGCACCGGCAGCGCGGCGCGAACCTGCTCTGGGAGGCGTACCAGGCCGACCTGGGCGGGGAGGACTGACCCGGGAACCGGCCGGGGGAGCGCCGCGTCCAACCGGTATGCATCGCTACCTCGCCCTGCTCGGGCTGCCGCTCTTGGTCCTGGCCGGCTGCGCCGCGCCCGGCGCCGACCCTGCCGGCCCGCCGGCCGCCGACCCGAGCGGTCCGTCGGTCTCCGGCCCCGACCACCGCTGGGAGGCGTTCGGCCAGCGGGCCACCGAGGTGGCCGACGCGTGGCGCCCCGGGCCCGCCTGGCGCACCGGGTACGTCCCGCTCGACGAGGCCACCGTGCTGACCGGCGACCCCGGCTTCACCGACGAGACGAAGCAGGCCTTCCTCAACGGCTGGTACCGGGACCAGATCGACCTGCCGGCCGCCCGGCCCGCCGACGGGACGATCCGCTTCCCGGACGGCACGCTTCGGGTCCCGCTGGTCAGCGCCGCCGAGGCGTACGCCCAGCTGGACCAGGGCGACCCGCCGCCCTGCGACGGGCGGCCGATGGCCCCGGCGCCGCGGCCCAAGGGTGGCCCGACCGTCGAGCCCGGCCCGGACGGGCCGGTCGCCACCCAGGCGGCCACCGCGTGCGTGCCGTTGACCGTCACCGGGGTGAAGCTGGGCACCGCGCCGGTGCGGACCAGCCGGGGCGAGGCCACCGTGCCGGCCTGGCTGTTCACCGTGGAGGGGCTCCGGGCGAGGGTGGCCCGCCTCGCCGTCGCGCCGAGTGCGGTCGGCACCGCACCGGAGGGAACCGCGCCGAGCCGCCCGGTGGACGACGGGATCGTGGCGGCCCAGGACCTGCTGGCGGTGACCGGCAACCGGGTCGACTACCGGGTCGGGACGGGCGCCTGCGACGGGGAGCCCACGCCGCTCGTGCTGGAACGGGACGACGTGGTGGTGCTCGGCGGCGGGGTGGTCCGCTCGACCGGACCGTGCACGATGCAGCTCGTGATGAAGCCGGTGAGCGTCACGCTCAAGGCGCCCCTCGGCGACCGGCCGGTGCTCGACGTGGCCAGCGGCACCCCGCTCCTCGTACGCCGCTAGAGGAGCCGCGGCACGTCGGTGCTGATCGGCACCGGCAGCACGGTCGGCCGGTCGGCCGCGAGCGCGGCGGCCAGCGCCGGGCCGAGCCGGTCCGGCGACTCCACCACCTCGGCCGCGCAGCCGTAGCCGCGGGCCACCGCCGTGACGTCCAGCCCGGGCAGGTCCAGCGCCGGCACCCCGGGCGTGTGCTTCAGCTCGGCGAACGCCTTGAGGATCGCGTACTGCCGGTTGACCGGAACCACGACGGCGAGCGGCAGGCCGAGCTGCGCGGCGGTCCACAGCGCCTGCACCGAGTAGTGGAACGAGCCGTCGCCGACCACCGCGACCACCGGCCGGCCCCGGCCGGTGTCCCGCTCGGCCAGCGCGATGCCCACGGCCGCCGGCAGGCCGAACCCCAGGCCGCCGCTGGCCATCGTGAAGTAGGACCGGGGCCGGTCGATCCGCAGCCGGCGGCGCAGCGCGGCCAGGTTGGACGGTGACTCCTGCACCAGCACCCCGTCGGCCGGCCACTGCCCGGCCAGCGCCGCGAAGACGGCGTCGGCGCTCGGCGGGTCGGTGGCCTCCGGCGGGGCTGGGGCGTCCCGGGCCGGCGGCGGGGGCCGGTCCGCCTGCGGCAGCAGCTCCACCAGCCCGGTCATGGCCAGCCCGGCGTCGCCGAGCAGGCTCTCCCCGACCGGGGCGCGGGCCGCCTCGTCCGGGTCGTCGGTGACGTGCAGCAGTTGGGTGTCGGCGGGCAGGTAGTCGCCCGGCACGTGCGGGTAGTAGCGGAACACCGGCGCGCCGACCACCAGCACCGTGTCGTGGCCGCGCAACGCCTCGGCCAGCGGGCCGATCGCGTACGGCAGGACGCCCCGGAACTGCGGGTGGCCCTCGGGGAAGACGGCCCGCTCCGGCGCCGGGGCGGCCCAGACCGGGGCGGCCAGCCGTTCGGCCAGCGCCACGGCGGCCGGCCAGGCGTCGGCCCGGTCCACCGCCGCGCCGAGCACCAGCGCCGGAGCG
>NZ_MUYZ01000212.1:0-12305 GCF_003013775.1 Micromonospora sp. MH33 | reverse complement strand
GTTGCGGCGGGCCGGCCGCCGGAAAGGTCTGGTGCTCACATCCGTTACACGGCTGCGAGCCGGAAAAAGTTGACCGGGATCGAGATCGATACTTTCCGCACCGCGAGATCCGCGAGACGCCGCCCGCCGGCTGGGGCGAGCCGGCGGGCGGCGGCGGTCAGAACGACCGTCTCCGCAGGGGCGTTCCCGCCGACCCCGGCCGATCGTACGACCGCAGCCGCTCCGGCGTCACATCCGCGCCGTCCATCGCCGGGAGCACCGGCATGTCCGGCATCCCCTGCAGGTCGACGCCGACGGCGAAGGGCACCCCGCCCACGCCCTCCTCCGGCGCACCCCCCGACGCCGGCCGGGTGAGCAGCAGCTTCAGGTCGTCGTGTCCACGGTCACCACTCCAGAACACGTCCTTCGTCGCGATCAACCGCTGGAACTCGTTGCCGCACCGGACGATGGCCCCCGCCTCCACCGAGACGTTCGGCCGCCAGACGCCGTCCCCCCGGTTGTGTTCGAACCGCAGCCGCCAGCGCCGCCCGCTCGCCGACGCCGACATCCCGGCCCCCAGTTCGAGCGTCTTCTGCACGTCGCCGGAGAACACCAGCCGCTGCGCGAAGAGGGACTCCTTGCTCACCACGGTGATCTGCCACGTACCGCTCATACTCACTGCCGACATCTTTCGGGCACCTTCTCTCGTCGCCACGGAGGCGGGTCAGGCGGCCAGGGCTGCGCGCACGTCGGCGGCGAACAACTGGCGCATGTCGTCGACGGTCGGCGCGGCGGTGCCGCGCAACCGGTTGGCCTGCTTGGTGATGGTGCGTTCGAGCAGCTGGCGGGCGTACCGGCCGTTGCCGAAGCTCTCGTCCCGGGTCAGGCTGTCGAAGTGCTCCGACAGCACCGGGAGGCAGTCGTTGCTGAAGTCGAAGCCGCTGTCCCGGGCCAGCGTCTGCACGATGGAGACCAGTTCCGAGGCGGTGTACGACTCGAACGGGACCTGCCGGCTGAACCGGGAGGCCAGGCCCACGTTGTTGGCCAGGAACCGGCGCATGTCCCCGGTGTACCCGGCCACGATCACCACGATGTCGTCCCGATGGTCCTCCATCAGCTTCACCAGCGTGTCGATGGCCTCCCGACCGAAGTCGTTGCCCTGGCCGGCCAGCGCGTACGCCTCGTCGATGAAGAGCACGCCGCCGCGCGCCCGGTTGAACACGTCGGTGGTCTTGACGGCGGTGTGCCCGACGTACTCGCCGACCAGGTCGGCCCGGGAGACCTCGACGAGCTGCCCGGTGCGTAGCACACCCATCGCGTTGAGCAACTGCCCGTACAGTCGGGCCACGCTGGTCTTGCCGGTGCCGGGCGCCCCGGCGAAGACCAGGTGCCGGGAGATCGTCGGCGCGGGCAGGCCGGCCCGGGTCCGGGCCTCGGTGGAGGCGATCAGGTCGATGACGTCGCTCACCTCGCGCTTGACCGCGTCCAGGCCGACCATCGCGTTCAGCTTGCCGAGCAGGTCCTGGACGGCCTGTGCCACGCCGGCCGCCGCCGACGGCGACGCCGCCTGTTCGCCCAGGTCCTCCGGCAGCAGCCGGGCCAGGTCGAGATCCGAGGCCTGCGGGTTGGTCGACAGCCGGTACGCCTGACGCCCCAGCATGTCCTCGAAGATCTGCCGCGCCACCCGGGCGTTGCCGAAGGTCTCGTTGCGGGGCATGTCGCTGAAATGGCGCACCAGGGCCTGCCGGGTCTCGTACTCCAGCGCGTAGTGGTGGGCGCGGCAGAGCCGCTCGACGATCTCGGCCAGTTCGTCGTCGGCGTAGCTGTCGAACTGGATGGTACGGGCGAAGCGGGACTCCAGGCCCGGGTTGGCGGCCAGGAAGGTACGCATGTTCGGGGTGTAGCCGGCGACCACCACGACCACCTCGTCGCGGTGGTCCTCCATCAGCTTGACCAGGGTGTCGATGGCCTCCCGACCGAAGTCGTGGCCGCTGCCCCCGCCGGTCGAGAGCGTGTACGCCTCGTCGATGAACAGCACCCCGCCCAGGGCTTCCTCGAACCGGGCCGTGGTCTTCACGGCGGTGCCACCGACGTGCTCGGCGACCAGGTCGCTGCGGGACACCTCGACCAGTTGCCCGCTGGAGAGCACCCCGAGGGTGGCCAGGATCCGGGCGAAGATGCGGGCCACGGTGGTCTTACCGGTGCCGGGCGGCCCGGCGAAGACCAGGTGCCGGGACATGGGCGGTACGTGCAGCCCGGCCTCCCGGCGACGCTTGGCGATCTGGTTGAGCCCGACCAGGGTGGCCACCTCGTGCTTGACGCCGGCCAGGCCGACCAGCCCGTCCAGTTCGCGCAGCAACGCGGCCACCGGCCCGTCCGCTTCCCCGCCACCGCCCGGCGTCCCGGCACCCGGCGTCCCGGCACCAGGCGGCCCGTCACCAGGCGCGCCGGCGCCGGGACCGCCGTCGGCGGGTACCACGGAACCGAATGGCCCGACGGACGGCGCGGGGGCCGGCGGGCGGATATCGGACAGGTTTCCGGGCGGGGTGTCGCCCGGCCCGGCACCTCCGGTCGGGGCGGGCGCGGATTCCGGGGCGGCGTCGGCCGCCGGCCCGTCCCGCCGCCCGGCCCCGGGCGGCGGGAGGGAAACCGGACGTCCGTTGTGACCGGTGTCCACGCCGGACAGCTCGACCGCGGCGGTCGGGCTCGGCGCGTCCACGGCGACGCCGCCGTTGCCGCGCACCACCCCGCCGTGGAGCCGCACCGGCGCGTCGGTCTCCACCACGACACCCGGGCCCTGGTTACCCACGATCTCGCAGTCCGTCGCGGTGACGGAGCTGCCGGCACCGGCCCGGATCCCCGGGCCACGACTGCTGCTGATCCGGCTGCGGGACAGGGTGGTCGCGCTGGGACCGCCGGTCAGCACGCCCGCCCCGCCCGACTCCTCCACGGCCATCGAGGACAGGGTCGGCCGGGCGTTCCCGGCCACCTCCACGCCGACCCGGCAGCCGGTGATGCGGGAGTTGGACAGCAGGGTGGACGCGCTGTCGGCGAGCTTCGCCCCGACGGTCCGTGCCCCGGTGACCTGGCCGTTGGAGAACCGGCCGGCTCCGCCGGTCGCGTGCAGGCCGTACCGGACGCCCTCGATGGTCAGGCTGTGCAGTTGCGGTTCGGCTTCCTGCTCGATCGCCACGCCGATGGGGACGTCACGTACCCCGACCCCGTCCAGCCGCGCCCTCGACCGGCCGGTCAGGAACACGCCAGCGTCGGCGCAGTCCGCCACGGCACCGCCGGTGAGGTGCGGCGTCGCCGTGCCGTTGACCACCACCCCGGCCGCGCCGCAGTCGCGCACCTCGCAGTTGGTCAGCGTCGGCGCGGAGGTGTCCCGGCAGTCGAGGCCGTGGCCGCGGGCCCGGATGACGCGCGTGTCGGAGAGCGCGGGCGCCGCCTGCCCCATGGTCACCACGGCGTGCACCCGGGCGTCCCGGATCTCGCAGCGCTCCAGCACCGGGGTTGCCCGGTCGCTGACGAGCAGCCCGACCTCGCCACCGGACACCGTGGTCCCGGTCAGGTGCGGCCGGGCGGTCTGCTGCGCGACGACGGCGTACTGGCCGACCTCGTCGATGCGGCAGTCCTCCAGGCGCGGGGCGCTCGCGCCCACCGCCAGGAGCGCCGCCTCCGCGACCCCGGTGAACGTGCAGTCCCGGAACACCGGGGCGCTCGACCCGGCCGTCATGATCGCGCACTTGGCGATGCTGTTGAGCCGTACGCGGGTGTACTCGCCCGCGCCGGCCTCGTGGACGACACCCGCCCCGCCGGAGTTGCCGATCGTGCCGCCACGCATCTCCACGGTGCCACCGCGTACGTGGATCGCGGCCGCCGCCGTGGCATCGACGGTGCACGCCTCGAGGCGGACCCGGCCGGCCGCCACCTGGAGCAGCGGCATCCGCTCGTCGCCGCCCCGGATGGCGATGTCCTGGATCAGGATCTCGCCCCCGGCGGCCAGGATGGCCCCGCCCGGGGGTACCTCGATGGTGACGGTGCCCGGTCCGTCCTCGGCGACCAGCACGACGTTCCGGCGGAACAGCGGCGCCTCGCGGTACACGCCGGGGCGTACCGCGACGGTGTCGCCGGGCGCCGCCGACTCCAGTGCCCGGGAGATGTCGGTGAGGCATCCGGTGTCCCTGGCCGACACCGACAGCACGCTGGTGGTCACGGGTTCGCTCCTTGGTGACTGTCGCCGCCGGGGGTGTTGCCGCCGGAAATGGTTCCGGCGTGGGGCGGGCCGGGCAGGGCCGGGCCGCCGGGGTCGGACCGGAGGAGGCCGGGGACCGTCTCCTCGTACATCACGCGCCGCCCGTTCCGGGTTCGAGGGCGAACGGGCGGTCGCCGGCCGCGAAGCCGAGGGGCCACGGCAGCGGCGCGGGCGCCGCGCGCTGCGGCTGGGCGGCGAGCGCGTCGCGCAGCTTGCCGGCCACCCGCTCGTCGAGTCCGACGTCGCGGTGCCCGGAGACGATCTCCCGCAGCAGTACGTACGGCGCACCGTCCGGCCCCTCGTCGACGCCGAGCACCGCGAAACGGGAACCGGCGACGAACATTGCCCGCCCGGCCCGTACGCCCGCCCCGTCCGCGATACCCAGTTGGTCCAGCCGCCGCGCGGTGGCCGA
This sequence comes from Micromonospora sp. MH33, assembly GCF_003013775.1. Taxonomy (NCBI): domain Bacteria; kingdom Bacillati; phylum Actinomycetota; class Actinomycetes; order Micromonosporales; family Micromonosporaceae; genus Micromonospora; species Micromonospora sp. MH33. Next base: position 7,659 of record NZ_MUYZ01000212.1, on the reverse strand, counting down.
CCAGATCGCGTACCGGCCCGCGTCGCCCTCGGTGCCGGCGTGGCAGGACACCGTGGTGAACGCCGGCTCCACCAGCAGTTCCCCGGGGCGGTACCGGGTGACGTCCAGGCCGGCGGGTGGCGCAGCGAAGACGGGTCCCCCGACGGCCGGCAGTTGCTCCAGCCCGGCGCAGGCACACCGGGCCAGCAACTGGACGTCCGCGTCGGGCGTACCCCCACCGCGCAGCGCGCCGTTGACCCGCTCGCCCACCCCGTCGAGCAGAGCCAGCACCGTGACCAGCCCGGCCATCACGTCGTGCGCGCCGACCGCGCTGCGCAGTCCCGGGTGCAGCGACAGCGCCCGGGCCACTGTCCGGGAGTGGGCCTGGAACTTCCAACCCAGCACGGTACGGAGCCGCTCCCGGTCCGCCTCGTCGGTGCGGGCCCGTACCCCGAACCACGCCGCCCCCCGGTTGGCGGGTGACGCCGGCGGACCGACGGCCGCGCCGTGCGCCGGGGCATCGGCGGCCTCCTGGCCGGTTGTCCGGGTTTGCGTGGTGTCCGGGGCGGTCACCGGCGCATCCGTGGTGTCCGGGGCGGTCACCGGCGCATCCGTGGTGTCCGGCGTGACCGCAGTCAAAGTGACCGCAGCCAAAGTGGCCGCGGTCGGGGCGGACGTGGTCGGGGTGGCGGCATCCGGGTCGGCGATCAGCGGCCGGCGGGTGTCCAGCTCCAGCAGGGGCACGTCGAATTCCGCCAACGCCATGCGCTGGACGCCGAGGTCGGGCCGGGGCATCTCGATCACCGGAAGCGCAAGGCTCTGCACCTCGAACGCCGCCGGCGAGGGCAGATCGGTCCCGGATTCGGGTGCCGCAGCGGGTGACGGGGCGTCCGCCGGGTCGACCGGCGACGGGGCGGTCCCCGGATCGGTGGTCGCGGACGACGGCACCGGGGACGGCGGCTGCCGGTCGCGGACGGGCACCCGGCCGGTCGGGGCGGGGCGGACGCGTACCCGCCCCAGCGGGGGCAGCACGTTGCCCACCGGCTCCGGTACGTCCCCGCCGCCCGGACGCCAGCACCGGAACAGCCCGCTCGTGGCGGCGCGCCCGAAGGTGAAGCGGATCCCGGCGTCCGAGGCGTAGACCGGGGCCCCCAGGTCGACCGCGAGCTGGTGCAGCAGCGGCCCGAGCCCGTCGGCCGACGCGGGCCCCTGGGTGACCAGCAGCACCGGCCGACCCCGCCAGCGGGGGCAGTGCCAGATCGCCTGGGCCAGGTCGACGGTGGCCACCGGCCGGCCGTCCAGCCGGAAACCGGACCGGCTGGCCTCGACCGCGAGCGCGAACCAACCCGCCGGGCCGGGCGTGACCGATCCCGGTGTCTCCCACGGCCCCGGATCGAGTGCCGGCACCCGCGCGCCGACGTCCGGCAGGATGCGCGCCACCGCGGCGCCCACCGCCTGCGACGCCTGTCGCAGGTACCGCGCCACGTGCTTCCCGACCGGTTCGCCCCGGCCCGGCTGCGACACCATCCGGGGCGACGGCAGGGGTCCCCGCTGCCGCAGGGCCAGCGTTTCGGTCACGGCGACACCGGCCGGAGCGTACCGCCGTCCGGCCTCGCCTCGGACGCCACGTCGGGCAGCCTCGGGTGGGCCGGCGTCAGGCCGTCGGGCGACGGAATGTCGGCCGGGGAGGCGTCGGCCGGTGCCACCGGGTCGTCGTCGGCACCGGGTGCCTGCCAGACGACCGCCTCGGCGTCGGGCCGGCACAGGTGCACCAGGGCACGGTGCACGGAGATCTCGTCCAGGGGCTCGACGGGCTCGTCCCCGGTCAGGTGCGCGACCAACTGCGGATCCGGCGCGAGGCCGTAGTGTTCCAGGTAGTAACCGACCGCCTCGCTCCACAGCCAGGTCCCGTCGGTGCGCAGGTGCATCGGTACCACGTCGCCCCGGTCCGGGGCCAGGATGTCGGGCATCGACGCGCTGCTCCACGCGATGACCACCCCGTCGCCCAGTGCGGCGAGCAGGGCGTCGCGTTCCCCGGCATCGGAGACCACCGGCCGGTTGGTGGCGAACCACGGGCCGCGTTCCGGATCGACGCCGTCGAAGAGTCGGGCGGTGGTCACCGGCGCGGGCGGTCGCGCCGCCCACAGCAGGGAGCTGGACGAGCGGGCCAGGGTCTGGTAGTACGGCGCGTTCACCCCGGCCCAGCAGACCTCCACCTGGGCCTCGTCGTCCCCGGCCTCGACCATGACCTGTCGTAGCTCGGCGCTGGCGGCCGGAAGGGAGTCCATGTCGTCGTCGACGCTGACCACGACCACCCGTAGCGGGTCCTGCCAGGGGCGGGCGGTGGACGGCATCCGCCACGCCCGCCACACCGCGCGTACCTTCGGCATCTCCGACGCCGCGGCCAGCAACGCCTGGTCGACCGGGTCGAGAAGGTCGACCGGGTCGGCGCTGCGGTCCTGCGGGAGCACCATCGAGGCCAGCTCCTCCTGCGTGGTCGGCAGGTCGGACAGGAACTGCCACGGTGCCGGCGGGCGCTCCCCGCGCAGCTCCTCCAGCGCCAGACCGAGGTCGAGGTCCCCGCCGCTGAGTGCCAGTTCCTCGCGCAGCGCCGCGATCTCGTCGCTGTCCAGTTGCAGCGGCTGGGAGACCGCCTCGAAAGCGACCGCCTGCACGACGTCCAGCCGCCGCCCGGCGGCCAGCGCGTCCCGCGCTTCGGTCAGCACCCGGTCCGGCAGCGAGCCGGCCAACCGCAGCAGCAACGCGTGCATCGACTCGTCACGTTGACCGTCAGGTTCGCCGTCCCGTGTCACCTCCGGTGCCACGTCCAGGTCCGTGTCCACGCGCCCTCCTTCGCCGTTCCAGGGTTCATCTGTGGCACGCCCAGCGCGCCAGCAGGGTTCACGCCTGCCACAGCCGGCATTCTCCTACTTGTGCCGCCACCACGACACCGTGCTGCTCCGGTCTTCCTTACGGAACTCCGTGCTGACCTGACGGCCGTGCACGATCATCCCCGCGTACCAGGTGCGGGCCACGTAGTTGAACGGCCCCATGTCGACCGTGCCGATCTCCCGGGCATTGGTGGCGCAGAACTCGAACAGGTCCCGGCAGAACTCCAGCACCGTCTCCCGCCGGCCGCCGGTGAGCCCGGCGTTGAGCAGCTGGACACCCCGGTTGTCGGACAGGAACCGCAACAGTTCGGTGCTGCCGCCGTGCTGGTACACCATCCACGGGATGCACAGCGGCGATGGCTCGTCGCCCACGTACAGGCGGTCGTCCATCTCCGGGAAGGGATCGCGCAGCATCTCCACGTCGGTGCCGTCGACGCACCACACCTGCTCGAGCTCGGGGTGCTCGCGCAGGTACCGCCAGTAGCACAGCCAGCGGTGGAAGTACGGCGAGCCGCCCTCCCCGCCCGGTGTCACCCGCACGTGCGTGACCAGGTCGGTGTCCGGCACGTCGTCGAAACAGTCGTGCAGCACCACCAACCGCTGCCCGTGCCGCTCGACGGAGCTGCGCAACTCGGCCAGGTCGGCGTAGTTCGGGGTCCAGGTGACACCGCGTTGCGGGTCGGGCTGCGCGGTCAGGTACGTGGTCAGCACCACGTTCCGCGTCGCCGCCGCACCGACCGGGACGGTACGGAACTCGCGGTACTCGGTCGAGGTGTAGCTCGCCTCCGACCGGGTCTTGAGATTGCGCACCAGGGTGAAGCGCTCGATGTCGGACACGCTGGAGCCGACCCTGGTGCGTTCGTCGCAACTGAAGATGAGGTCTCCACTGCCGACCACGTCGGCGAACCGGAACGAGGTCAGGCCGGCGTTGTAGATCCGGTTGGAGAGGTCCAGGTGCTCGTACCCCCACCGGCCGTACCGGGTGTCGTACCCGCCCACCCGGTCCAGCACCCGCCGGTCGAAGTAGAGCATGCAGCCGCGCGGATGGGTGTACGCCCGCAGCTCCGCGTCCCGGTAGATCTCCACCGCGTCGGTCAGCCGGCCAAGTGGGGTGTCGGTGAACATGTACATCAGGTGCGGCTCGGCACTCTCGATGTACGGCCGCTCCCAGCCGTCCACGATCGGCCAGCAGTCGTCGTCGAACAGGAACAGGTGCGTACAGCCCCGCTCGACCAGCAGTTCCAGGCACTTGTTCTTGGCCCGGGCGATGCCGACGTTGGTGTCGAAACGGTACGTCGCCTCCTCCACCGGCTCCTCGCTGGCGTCGTCGACCACCACGATCGCGGCACCGCTCGGCGCGTACTTGCGGATCGCCTCCAGCGCGGTACGGAGCAGCGGGCCCCGGTTGTGCGTCGTGAGCCCGATACCCACCGTCGGGAAGTCCGTCTCCATGCCCACCTCTTCGGTCAGGGCGCCACGGCGCCGTCGCTCGGGCCGCCGCCGCCCGACCGTGGTGCCGGTCGTCGCGGCGGTGCCGGACGACCGTCGCCGCGTGCCCGTACCGCCGCCGGGTGCGAGGGCGTCCACCTGGGGCACGGCATCGCGGCACCGTCGGGTTCACGGGTCGACGCGCGAACCAGCGGCGGCGCGGCGGAGGCCGCGGGTACCAGCGCCGGGCGTAGGGATAACCCTCTCCAACTCGCGGGTTCGCACCCGCGGGAGCAGGGGCCGCACCATGTCGAGCGACCCGCCCCGGGCGGCAGTGTCATGGCATGGCCGAACGAGTGCAGAGCAACCGACCCAGCAGCGCGCCGGAGAGCGACTCCTACCTGCGTGAACTGATGGACACCTACCAGCAGCCGCTGCTGCGGTACGCGCAGCGGCTGACCGACGGCGACACCGGGCGCGCCGAGGACGCGGTGCAGGAGGCGTTCCTGCGGGCGTGGCGGCACCTGGACCGGCTCACCGGCGACCACGGGTCGGTGCTGGGCTGGCTGCGCCGGGTGGTGCACAACCTGGTGATGGACGGGTACCGCATGAAGAAGGCCCGGCCGACCGAGGTGGACATCGAGAACGCCGCCGAGGTGGCCACGGCGGACCCGATGGCCGGCGTGGTGGACTCCCTGCTGGTCGAGCAGGTGCTGCACGGGCTGTGGCCGGAGCACCGGGCCGCGCTGGTGGAGACGTACCTCAACGGCCGGACCGCGGCCGAGATCAGCGAAACGCTCGGGGTGCCGGTCGGTACGGTCAAGAGCCGGGTGCACTACGCGCTGCGGGCGGCCCGCAAGGCGACGACCAACCACCTGCTCTGCGCCGCGTGAGCCGTTGGACGCGACCGTGGCGTGGGCCCGTCGCGGCCCACGGCTCCGGCCGGCCCGGCCGGAGTCGCCTACAGTAGCGGCATGCTCCGCTCGACGCAGCGAACCGACGGACCGCCCCCGGTGCCGGGTCCGTCGGACCATGTGGCACGGGTGGTCGACGCGGTACACAGCCTGCCGGGGCGGCCGCTGCCGGGAGTACAGGCCGAGGCCCTGGCCCGGGCGCTGGGTGGGTGCCTGGAGGCCGCCACGGTCACCATCGCGCTGTGGCTGCCCCTGCCGACGGGCCACGACGCGGACGCGACGGCCGGACACACCGTGCAGGAGTACTGGTGGACCGCCACCGGCGCCGAGGCGGTACCCGTGAGCCGGGCGGCACCGGTCCAGCTGTGCGACGGCGAGCAGGTCCTGGCCGACCTCGTGGTCGAGCCGCCGGCGGCGGCCGAGCGGTTGCTCCGATGGCCTGAGCTGTACGCGGCGACCCGCCTGTTGGTCAGCGACATCCAGGCCCAGCTGATCGCCGGCGACGCCGAGAAGCTGATCGGCCAGAGCGATCTGCTGCTGGCCGACGCCCGGCTGCGGGCCGCTGGCGAGATGGAGCACCAGCGGTACCAGCTGGAGCGCGACCTGCACGACGGCGCCCAGCATCACATGGTCGCGTTGCAGATGTCGCTGGCCATGGTGGAGCATCAGCTGGGCGCCGGCGACGCCGCTGAGGCGGCCCGGCACCTCGACCGGCTGCGGGAGTTGCTGGCCAGCACCGAGGAGGTGCTGCACACCACCGCGACCGGCCTGCTGGCACCGTTGGCCGACCACGGCCTGGTGACCGCGTTGACCGCCCGGCTGGGCACCCTCGACACGGTCACCCTGAACATCGACGCGCAACTGGCCGACCGCCGGTACCCGCCCGAGGTGGAGACCGCCGTCTACCTGACCTGCCTGGAGGCGGTCAGCAACGCGCACAAGCACGCCCCGGGCGCCGCGGTCACGCTGACGCTACGCGTCTCCTGCCGGGGCCTGAGCTTCAAGGTGGCCGACACCGGGCCGGGCTTCGACACCGGCGGGCGGATGCCGCTGCGTCAGCTCGCCGCCCGTCTGGCCACGGTCGACGGCACGCTGACGGTACGGTCCAGCCCGACCGCCGGTACGCTGGTCAGCGGGTTCGTGGCGAGCTGAGCCGTCCCGCCGGTACCTCCGAGCCACCCGCCCGTGCGTGCCTCGCGCCGGTCAGTCAGCGCCGCCGGTGAGCAGGCGCTCGCACGTCCGGACCAGCAGCGCGCACGCACCGCGCCCGGCCGGTCCCGCGTCCGGCGCCATGGACTGGGTACGCCAGAACAGCAGCGCCCGGCTCGCGGCCTGGGCCACCTGGTCCGAGCCGGCGTCGCCGGCCAGGCCGAGCCGGGACCGCGACTCCAGACCGTGCGCGCCGAGCAGGCGCAGCGCGTCGTCATGCCCGCGCGGCAGCCGGATCCGCCGGCCCTGCAACGCCTGCAACAGGTCCAGCTCGGCCACCTCGTGCGCGCCCGCGACGGCCGCCTCCACCGCCCGGGCGAACCAATCGTCCAACTGCCCTGCGGCCAGGCAGGCCGCCAGTGCGCGCAGCGCCCACCGGGCGGTCATCACCCCCGCCCAGGCGCGTACCTGGGCGCGCAGCGCCGCCTCGATCGCGGCACCGCCGCCCGGGGCCGCACGCCAGTCCACGACCGCGTCGCACATCGACCTCAGCTGCTGCTGTGATCCGGCCGTCGCGGCAGTACCCTCGCGCAGCGCGCCGATCGTGACCGGGGAGAACCCGTCTCCGCCTGGCGACCGCAGGGCGGTCAGGAACTCCGACTCCGCCGTGCTGGCCGGCCCGGACAGCACCAGCACGACCGCGTCCGGGGGCCCGTCGGCAGTACCCGACCAGCGGCGCAGCCGGGCCGCGAGGTCGGCGTCGACCCGGTCGCGGTGGTGCAGCAGCCGCAGCCCGCGCAGCGCGTCCACGGGTCCCTCGACCAGGATCCGGTCCACCCCGGCCGCTGCGCCCGGCCAGGCGGCGCCGGACCGGTCGGGCAGCCGGACCGGCCGCCACGGCGCTGCCCCGGGAGCCGGGTCCAGCGTGACCCGCGGGTACGGCTGGTACTGGTAACCGGTCGGCGGGACCGCCCCGACCGGTGGATCCCATCGGGCGACACCGTCCGGCTCGCACAGCACCGACACCAACTCGGGTGCCGACGCCCCGACCACCGCCACCCGGGTCCGGCCGTCCTGCCGGTCGATCGCGACCCGTAACGGCGGGCTGTCCGCGGGCGCCTCCCGGCTGGTCACGAGCAGGGTCAGCAGCCGGAGCGCGGTGACACCGGCCGGTAGCTCGGGTGCGACGGCGGTGGCCTCGCCCGGCGGCGGCCCGGCCGGCTCCGGCGCGGCGGACGGCGCGGGCCCCCGACTGTCGCCGCCGAGCCGCTCCGGCAGCAGGATGTCCACCACGGTCG
>NZ_MUYZ01000211.1:0-12363 GCF_003013775.1 Micromonospora sp. MH33 | reverse complement strand
GGCCCGGGCGGCCGAGTCGGGAGCGGCCACCTCGCGCGGCGGCTCGACGATCCGCGGCGACTCCACGGCGGGGCGGGCCGGGGCCCGGCCGGCGGCCGCGTCCATCGCCGCGTTCGCCAGCGCGTCGGCGTGCTTGTTGCGCTCCCGGGGGACCCAGCTGAACCGCACGCTGGCGAACCGGCCGACCAGCCCGGCGGCCTGCGCGGCGAGCGGCCGCAGGCCGGGGTTCTTGATCTGCCAGCGGCCGCACATCTGCTCGACCACCAGCTTGGAGTCCATCCGGGCCTCGACCTCGGCCGCGCCCAGTTCGGCGGCGGCCTCCAGCCCGGCGATCAGGCCGCGGTACTCGGCCACGTTGTTGGTGGCCGTGCCGATCGACTCGGCGCGCTCGGCCAGCACCTCACCGGTCGCCGGGTCCCGGACCACCGCGCCGTAGCCGGCCGGCCCGGGGTTGCCCCGGGACCCGCCGTCGGCCTCCACCACGACCGCGCGCGCCGCCACGACGGCTACAGCCCCGACTCGTTGGTCCGGACCATGATCCGCCGGCACTCCTCGCAGCGGACCACGTCGTCCGGGTCGGCCTTGCGGATCCGGGCCAGGTCGGCGCCGGAGAGCTCCAGCCGGCAGCCACCGCAGCGGGCACCGGTGAGCAGCGCCGCACCGAGCCCGGTGTCCGTCCGGATCCGTTCGTAGAGGTTGACCAGGTCGGCCGGCAGGTCGCCGGCGAGCGGCTGTCGGGAGCCGCGCTTGAACTCCTCCTCCTTGGCGATCTCGGCGAGGCTGTCGTCGCGGCGCTGCTCGGCCGCGGCGCGCCGGTCCCGGGCCTCGGCGATCCGCCGCTCGATGCCGTCGAGCACGCCCTGCGCGGTCTCCCGCTGCTCCATCAGCTCCAGCTCGGCGTCCTCCAGGTCGCTCTGCCGGCGGTTCAGCGAGGCCAGCTCGTGCTGGAGCGCCTCCAGCTCGCGGGCCGGGCCGCTGCCCGCGGCCAGCCGGGCCTCGTCCTTGCTCTTGCGGGCCCGGACCTGCTCGACGTCCTTCTCCAGCCGGGCGATGTCCCGGTCCAGGTCGTCCGCGGCGACCTGGGCGCGGACCCGCTCGTCCTCCAGCGCGGAGAGCTCGCGCGCCAGGGCCTCCAGCTCGGCCAGCTCCGGCAGCGTCCGGCGGCGGTGGGCGAGCTGGGCGAGCGTGGTGTCGATCGCCTGCAGGTCGAGCAGGCGGCGCTGCACCTTCGGGTCAGCCTTCACGGTCGGGGCTCCTTGTCGTCCGGTCGGGGTGCGGCGGCGTGCACGGTCCACGGGTCGGTGTCCAGGTCGGACACCACGGTCTCGACGCCGAGCTCGTCCCGTAGCTGGGCGGCCAGGTCGTCCAGCCAGGGTCGCTCGGTCGCCCAGTGGGCGGCGTCCAGCAGGGCCGGCCCGCCGGCGGCGAGGTGCTCGCCGGCGGGGTGGTGGCGCAGGTCGGCGGTGAGGAACGCGTCCACCCCGGCCGCGGTCGCCTCGGCGAGGAAGCTGTCTCCCGAGCCGCCGCTGACGGCGAGGGTACGAACCATACGCCCGGGATCCCCGGCGGCGCGAACTCCCCAGGCGGTGACGGGGAGCACGGCGGCGGCGTGCCGGGCCAGCTCGGCCAGCGTCAGCGGGGTGGGCAGCTCGCCGATCCGGCCGATGCCCCGGCCGGGGCCGTCGGCGGGCGAGCCGGGGCGGGGCGGGTGCAGCGGGCGCAGCCCGGTCAGCCCGAACCGGGCGGCCAGGGCGTCGGACACCCCGGGGTCGGCCACGTCGGCGTTGGTGTGCGCCACGTACAGCGCGACGTCCGCCTTGATCAACCGGTGCACGATCCGGCCCTTGTACGTGGTGGCGGCCACCGAGGAGACCCCACGCAGCAGCAGCGGGTGGTGCGCGACGATCATGTCGGCCCCGGCGGCGAGCGCCTCCGCGACGGTCTCCGGGACCACGTCGACCACGCAGGCGACCCGCCGGACCGGGGCCGCGGGCTCACCGAGCACCAGGCCGACCCGGTCCCACTCCTCGGCCCAGGCGGGCGGGTAGCGGCGGTCCAGCGCGGCCACCACGTCGGCGACCGTGGGCGGCGATCCAGTTGTGCTCACGGCCGGCCAGCTTACCGGCGTCGGGGCGTGGTGCGGGCCGGCTGGCCCGGACTGGCCCGGGCCGGCCGGTGCCGGGCGGGTGCAGCGGCACGACGTGGTCGCCGAAGACCACCCGGACCCCCCACTCGCCCAGCCGGGCCAGGCTGGCCCGGAACGCCGGGTGCGCGGCCATCGCCACGTTGGTGTACGGCACGGCCGCGATCGGCACCCCCATCCCCTGCCCCTCGACCAGCAGGCCGAGGGCGAGGGTGTCGGCGATGCCGACCGCCCACTTGTTGACGGTGTTGACCGTCGCCGGGCAGACCAGCATGCCGTCCGCCGGGGGCAGCACGTCCGGGTCGCCCGGGTTCTTGTAGTGGGTACGGACCGGGTGACCGGTCTGCCGGGCCAGGGCCGTCCGGTCGACGAACTTCGCGCCGTCCGGCGTGGTGACCACGCAGACCTGCCAGCCGTCCTGCTGGGCAAGGTCGACCAGCCGGCCGACGTGACGGGCCAGCGGCGAACCGCAGGCGATGACGTAGAGCACCCGACGGTGCCCGTTGCTGGTGTGCGGACCGCTCATCCGACCGGCCACGCGCTCATACTCCGACTCCCATGTGCCCAGCCAACTCCGCGATCGGCGAAGGCGGCGCACCCCGTGTGCGACGGAGCACGTCCGACATCACCTCGTGGGCGATGGGCCGGCAACGGATCTCGGAGGGCGCGAGCCGGTCGCCGCGGAGCAGCATGTCCCCGGCGTTCGCGACGTCGCCGATCTGGGCGAAGCCGCGGGCGATGTCCAGCAGGTGGTGCGCGCGCCGCTCGGGCAGCAGCGCGTTGAACGCGGGCTCGGCGAGGCGGTGATGGGTCTCCACCGCCCGGCCGCCGTCGCCCAGTTCGACGGCCGCGGCGGCCCGGTGCAGCTCCAGGTTGGTCGGGCCGAACGAGGTCCAGTAGTGGTTGTGGTCCCCACCGAGCAGGGTGGCCGCCTCCGCGGCCCCGGTCAGCAGGTCGTCCACGGTCGCCGAGTCGCCGATCCGGGCGGCGGCCATCGCGCCCTGGAGCAGCAGCATGCCGTAGACGGAGAGGCGTTCCGGCCGCCCGTCGTTCTCGCCGCCGGGGGCGAGCCGGTTGGCGATCCGCACGTTGAGTTCGAGCGCGGGGCGGGGGCGGCCCATCGCGACGAGGGCGTTGCAGACCCGGGTGGTGGCGATGCCGGCGAGCAGGGGGTCGTCGGCCCGCTGGGCGACCGCCATCGAGCGGTCGGCGGCCAGCCAGGCCAGGTCGCACTCGCCGAGCTTGCGCAGCACCGAGGAGGCGATCTGGTAGACCTGCCCGAGCAGGTGGGCGGCCTCCCGGGCCTGGTCGCCGCCGTAGCCGGCGTCGGCGGCCTGGGCGTCGCGCAGCAGCTTGGGCAGGGCGCGGGTGAGCATGCCGTAGCGGCCGTACTGGTAGGTGAGCCAGGCGTGGTTGACCGCCTTGCGCATGTCGGCCAGCGGCGGGGGAAAGGGTGCCGCGTCGAAGTACGCGCTGATCGAGTCGTAGCGCTCCAGCGCCGCCCGGATCTCCTCGACCTCGACCTGGTCGATGCAGTTGAGGGCGTCGGTACGGCGCTCCGGGTCCTTGCCGAGGAGCAGCTGCACGTCGACCTGGAGGATGTCGGCGATCTCGTAGACGACGGAGAACTTGTCCAGCCGCCGGACGCCGCGCTCCACTTTGTCCACCCAGCTCTTGGACTTGCCGAGCCGGTCGGCGAAGACCTGTTGGGACATCTTGCGCCGGCTCCGCCAGTACGCCACCCGCCGGCCTATGGGTAGGTCGTCCATCTCCCCATCCCTCCCCTGCCTTTGTCCGGCTGATCTCCCCGAACGACCAATCGCGACGGTCCTTCGGTTTTCAGGTTTTCCCTGGTCGCACAGTCTGTACGTCGGCCGTACGGCCAATTCTCGTAGTTTTCGTGCAAGTTGCATCAGCCGTTTTGTCAGCTCAACGAGCGTGGGTTACGGCAGTGACGGGGTTCGAGATGTGGCGTGTGGACAGTCCGGGTGGGACGAGAAGGGGTGGCACCATGTGGGGGAATGTCGGACCGCGCGTGGCTCACCTGTCGCCGCTGGAACGGGTCCGGCTGCGCCGGGTCGCCGTCCGGTACGCCGCGCACGGCTGGGCGGTGACCCCCGGCGCCTGCCTGGCCAACAGCCGCTTCGTCTGCGGCCGGGCCGGCTGTCCCACGGTCGGCTGCCACCCCGCCCTGGAGCACTGGGAGCACGCGGCGAGCGCCGACCCGGCCCGCGTGGCCACCTGGTGGCGCAGCCGTCCGCACGGGGTGCTGCTGCCCACCGGGCGCGCGTTCGACGTGCTGGAGGTCGCGGCCCACCTGGGCCGGCGCGTGCTCGACACGGTCGCCACCCACCCGGCCGGTTCCGGCGTACGCGGGCCGGTGCTGGTCACCCCCACCGGCCGCTGGATGTTCCTGGTCCGCACCGGTGACCCGCTGCGGCCGGAGCTGGAGCCCTGCTTCCACGTGGTCCGGCACGGTCCCGGCTCGTGGATCCCGGCCCCGCCGACCCGGCTGCCCGAGGGGACGGTGCGGTGGGCGGTCGCCCCCGAGCAGGCGCGCTGGCGGCTGCCCGACTCGTACCTGGTGCAGAACGCGCTGATCGCGGCGTTACGGGCGGCCGGGATCACGCTCGCCACCGAGCTGCTCCCCGGCCAGCTCCCGCTCCCCCGGCGCGGCTGCTGACCGACGGCTCCCGGACGCGACCTCACCGGCGTCGCACTCGTTGTGCCTGCTGAGGGCGCACGCGCGCCAGAGCGGGGGTTGACGATGTCCGAGGACGACGCGGCCCGCCACAGCGGCGGTACCGAGCCACCGCGGCACCGGCGCCGCCCGTACCGCTGGGCCTTCACCCGCCCGTGGGGCACCCGGCCCCGCGGCTCGCGCCCCCGGGGCTCCCGCCCCGCCACCACCCACCGCCCCCTCCGCTGAGCCCCGTCGCTCCGGGTCAGGTCGTCACCGGCAGGGCCCGGGAGTGCAGGAGGCGGGCGTCCTCCGTCACCACCGCGTGGCGCCAGGGGGCGGGGAGGCGGTCCAGCCAGGCGATGCCGGGCTCGCCCATGGCGACGGCGGCGGTGGCGTAGGCGTCGGCGACCCCGAGGTCGGGGCCGACAACGGTGACCGAGCGCAGGCCGACGGCCGGGGCGCCCCGGCGCGGGTCGACGACGTGGTGGCCGCGCTCGTACACCCCGGAGGTGGCGACCGCCAGGTCGGTGCCGGCCAGCACCAGGCAGGTGGCGGTCGGGTCCCAGGGGTGCCGGACGCCGATCCGCCACGGGCCGCCGGCGGCCGCGTGACCGCGTACCCGGACGTCACCGCCGGCGTTCAGGCAGTGGTTCGGGGCGCCGGCCGCGACCAGCCGGTCCGAGGCGACCTGCGCCGCCCAGCCCTTGACGTAGCCGGACGGGTCCAGCCGCCCGGTGGCGTACACGTCGAAGAAGCCGTCGGTCCCGGCCCACAGGTCGGCGCAGCGCTCCAGCACCGCCCGCAGGTCGGCCGACCCCTCGGCGAGCGGCAGCTCGCCCCGGTCCAGGCGGCACACCTCGCTGTCCGCCCGGTAGGTGCTGAACCGGGCGTCCACCTCGCGCAGCCAGGCGAAGGTCCGCTCGGCCAGCTCGTGCAGGGCGGCGGCGGGCAGGTCGTCGGCCAGGTCCAGGCTGATCGCCGTACCCATGACCTGCTCGACCCGGCGCAGCCCGGGCCGGCCCGCGGCGGCCACCTACCTCAAGCCTTGTCGATCGCGGCCTGGAGCGACTGCTTGTAGGCCGTGCTCGTGTAGGTGGCCCCGGAGACGGTGCTCAGGTTGGCGCTCTGCCTGGCGACCACCTCGCCCGAGCTGCCGCTGTAGCGGGCCTGCACGTCGTCGCTGCGCAACCCCGACTGCCCGTCCAGCGGCAGGCCGAGGCCGGTGGCGTCGACGATCCGGCTCCCGCTCAGCGTGATCCGCACCTGGAGCGAGCCGTACCGGTAGGTGATCACCGGCCCGGTGACCGTCCGGGTGGTGACCTTCGGCGCGCTCGTGGTGCTCCGCGGCGCGGCGGTGGTGGCCCTGGTGGTGGCGCTGGTCCGGGCGCCGGGGGTACGGCTGGCACCGGCCCTGGCGCTCGGCTTCGCCGTCGCGCCGGGCCGGGCGGAGGGGGTGACACCGCCGGGGGTCGGGTCGGGGGCCGCCGAGCCGCCCGGGACGACCGGGGCCTCGGCGACGGGCCGGTCCTGGGCGGCCTGGCTCGTGCCCGGGCTGCCCTTGAGCACCACCAGCGCGGTGGTGCCGGCGGCCAGGCCGGTGATCGCGAGGAGCGCGCGACGCATGGACGGGCCTCCCCTACAGCTCGAAGGTGGCGAGGTGGATCTGCCGGCGGGGCACCCCGGCCCGGCGCAGCACCCGGACCGCCTCGTCGACCAGGCCGCCCGGGCCGCACAGGTAGACGTCGCGGCGGGTCAGGTCGGGCACCAGCCGGCGCAGCCCCTCCGGGCTCATCACCTGGCGGGGGCCGGGGTCTTCGCGGGAGCCGATCACGTACCAGACCGAGGTGCGCCGGGCCTGGGCGAGCCAGTCCAGTTCGTGGTGCAGCAGCACGTCGGCCGGGGTACGGGCGCGGTAGATCAGGGCCGCGCCGGGCGGCAACTCCTCCAGCATGGCCCGCAGCGGGGCGATGCCGCTGCCGCCGGCGATCAGCAGGGCCCGCTCCCGGGTCCGGTGCGCCGCCGTGAAGGTGCCGGACGGCCCCTCCGCCCAGACCCGGGTGCCCGGGTGGAGATCCCGCAGCTCGGCGGTGTGCCCGCCGACGACCTTCACGGTGAGCCGCAGCCAGCGGCCGTTGCCCGCCGCGGACAGCGAGAACGGGTGCGACTGCCACCAGCAGCCGGGGTTGAGGAAGCGCCAGCGGACGTACTGGCCGCCGAGCAGGTCGATCTGGTTGAGCCGGTGCCCGGTCAGGTAGATCGAGATGGTGTCCGGGCTCTCCGCGACCACGTCGGCGACGCGCAGCCGGTGCCGCAGGTTGAAGCGCAGCGGGGCGATCAGCCGGCCCCACACGAGCGCGGCCACCACCAGCAGGTACGCGGCGATCCAGCCGGAGCGCACCGGGCCGGGCTCGTAGAGCTGGGCGCCGTTGCTGAACTGGTGCCCGTAGCCGAGCAGCAGGGCGAGGTAGCTGGTCAGGTGCAGGTGGTACCAGAGCTCGTAGGGCAGCCGCCGTCGGACGCCCCGGACCGCGGTGAAGCCGACCGTGACCATGATCCCGGTGGCAACGAAGGCGGAGACCATGTCCTCGTAGTGGGTCAGCAGCGCGCCGACCTGGCCGAGGATCGAGTTCTTCTCCATCCGGGCGTAGCCGACCACCAGCAGCGCCAGGTGGGCGAGGACCGCCACCAGCAGGGTGGCGCCGAGGTCCCGGTGCACCCGGGAGAGCCGCTCGCCGCCCAGCCAGCGTTCCAGCACGCCGAGCCGGCTCATCATGAGCACCTGGACCAGCAGCAGGTAGCCGGCGACCAGGCCGGTGATCCGGCCGGCCGCGGTGAGCACGTCGGTGGTGTCCGCCAGCGAGCCGGGCGGGGTGGCCAGCCACCAGGGCAGCACCGCGGCGACCAGGCCGAGCCAGAAGGCGGCGGCCACTGCCCGCCGCCCGCCGGGCCCCCGGCGCGGCCGGCCCGGGGGTACGGGGGCAGCCGGCCGGCCGCCGTACGGGGCGGAGGACCCGGTACGGCGGCCGGTAGCGTAGGTGACCTGGTATGTCACGCGTACAGCTTCATGGGGACGTATTTCTGCCGGGGGAAGACCTTGTCCACCTGCGCGGTCGTCAGCCCGAACCGCCCCTGCGCGACCGACCCGTAGACGTTGAACATGTTGTTGTACTCGGGCACGTCTCCGCTGTCCAGATCGTTCAACCCGTTCCACGTGCCGAGGAGCGAGCCGGCGAGCTTGCGGCCGGACAGGATGGTGACCACCCCGCCGTGCCCGTGGTCGGTGCCGCCCTGGTTCGAGGCGACCCGCCGGCCGAACTCGCTGGACACCATGACCGTCACGTCGGCGGCCCGCTCGCCGAGGTCGGTGAAGAACGCCGCCATCGCGTTGGCCAGCTCGTTGAGCCGGCGCCAGAGCTGGCCGCCCTCGCGGGTGCCCTGGTTCTCGTGGGTGTCGTAGCCGCCCATGCCGACCGTCGCCACCCGGACGTTCGCGCCGCCCTTGATGAGCTGGGCGAGCTGC
This sequence comes from Micromonospora sp. MH33, assembly GCF_003013775.1. Lineage (NCBI taxonomy): Bacteria > Bacillati > Actinomycetota > Actinomycetes > Micromonosporales > Micromonosporaceae > Micromonospora > Micromonospora sp. MH33. Next base: position 4,017 of record NZ_MUYZ01000211.1, on the reverse strand, counting down.
TGGAAGGCGTAGCCGACGCCCTCGTACTTCACCCCGGCGGCGGCCGCGTACGGCTTCGCGGCGAGCTTCTGCGCGGTGGCCAGCGCGCCCATCCCCTCGATCACCGCCTCCTCCACCGGGTGGTTGATCCCGGTGAAGAGGCCGCGGATCGCCTTCTCGGTCGCGGCGCGGTACCGGTCGTCGCCGTTGAGCCGCAGCTCACCGACGTTGTTGAGGGAGATCGCGCCGTTCACGCCGACCAGCGAGCGGGGCAGCGTGCTGCCGATGCCGACACTGCGGAACGCGGTGCCCTTGCCGAGGGTGTCCACCAGGCTGTCCAGCCAGCCCCGGCCGCCGGTCTCCCCGGGCAGGCCGCCCAGGTTGCAGGCGTCCGCGGCCTGGAAGTGGCTGCGGGACAGCCGCGGGTCGGAGACCGCCGGCACGAAGCCGAGCTGGCCGGCCTTGAGCCACTGCTCCAGCGGGGCGAACGCGCTGGTCAGCTTGAAGCCGCGGCCGAGGGCCAGCGAGTCGTTGCCGAGCAGCAGGTCGGGGCGGGTCCTGGTGAGCACCGGGTCGTCGGCCGGCGCGACCAGGCTCAGCCCGTCCAGCCCGCCGTAGAGGAAGACGTGGATCAGCGTGCCGGTCTTCGTCGCCGCGAACGACGCCGAGGTGGTGACGAACTGGGCGGTGGCCAGGGCGGTCGCGGTGGCCGCGGCGCCGGCGACGAAGGTACGCCGGGTGACGCCCCGGCCGTCCTGCTGGGCCTCCTCCAGCTCCTCCAGCCGGCGGTACCGGTCCGCCTCGGCGGCGTTCTCCGCCGCGACGATGTCCGCCTCCGCGCGCAGCAGCGCCTCGGCCGGGTTGTCGGCCAGCCGCCGCAGGTCGGGGCATTCGCGGTGCAGGGGGTACGGGTTCACGGTCATCTCCATCGAATGCCTCACCGGAGGTGGTGCTGGGGGGACGCGAGGATCGTCCGCGCGACCGCGGCGATGGCCCCGTTGAAGGTGGCGTCGACCCGGGTGCCCGCCGAGACCCCGGCCACGCCGAGCACGAGGGCCTTCTCCCGGGCGCTCAGCTTCTGGTGCACCAGCCGCTGGGCCAGCGCGTCCACGTACGCCCCGGCGGTCGCCGGCGGCTTCGCCACCAGCTTCTCCGGCTTGACGTAGGTGAACTGCTTGCGCCAGCCGCCGACCAGGTCGCCGGCCTCGTTCCAGCCGTCGACCATGGTGCCGGCGGAGGTCCAGGCCACGTAGACGTCCGCGTAGCCGTCCGGGGTGGGCTTGCCCATCGGGAACTGGCCCAGCTCGCGCAGCTTGTCCTGGATCTGCCGCAGCCCCTGGGCGAACGGGGTGCGCCGCTTGTCGCCGTCGAAGCCGACGGACGCCTCCGGCCCCACGCCCAGCGACCGGTACGTGGCGATCAGGTACTCCATCGGTCGGCGGACCTTCTGACCCACCGCGGCCCAGAACTCCGAGGAGCTGAACAGGGTGGCCAGCACCGGCCGGATCTGCCCCCGGTTGGTGGTGTACGCCTTGGCCAGCCGGTCCACGAGGGACTTCGGCGGGGTGTCGGAGACGAACCGGGTGGCCAGGTTGCGGGCCACGTAGCCGGCGGTCGACGCGTGCAGCGCGATGTACCGGATGTAGTCGTCGATCACCTTGTCGGCGGCCTTCGGGTCGGCCGAGTTGTTGGCGTGGCTGAACCCGAGGATCTTCACCTTGCCCAGGTAGTGCCGGTCGGCGTGGAAGACGTACTTCCCGTCGGCCACGCCCCGGCCGGTCTGGAGCAGGGCGGCCTGGCGGACGTCCTTCTCGGTGTAGCCGCCGTCCACGCCGACCGAGTAGAGCTCCAGGTTCTCCCGGGCCAGGTTCTCGTTGACCGCGTCCTTGCGTGACTCGGTCTGGTTCAGGTAGATCAGCAGCGCCGGGTGCTTGTTGGCGGCCACCAGCATCTCCGGGTAGCTGCCCAGCGCGTGCTTGCGGATGACGTCCCGGTCGAACGAGTTGCGGTAGATCTCGCCGCCGTCGAAGTCGGCGGCGACGTGCAGGAAGTCGTTCCAGAAGTCGACCATCACCTCGAAGACCTGGCGGTCGGACCAGATCTGCCGGGCGATGGTGGCGTCGACGGTCTCCCGCGCCGGGTCGACGCCCCGCTCGTTGAGCTGGTCCCGCTGGTCGCGCAGCTGCGTCGGGGTCAGCTTCAGCGAGGGCAGCTCGGCCAGCTTCAGCTCGGCCTTCGTCGGGGCGATCTTCTCCGGTTCCAGCTGCTGGCGCAGCCAGTCGTCGATGCCGAGCCGCTTGATGTCGGCGAGCACCTTCGGGGTCGGGCCGAAGGTGGCCCGGCTGGCCAGGTGACGGATCGGGTCCTTGGCGAGCACCGTCTTGACGGTCACCTGGGTGGCCGCCGCGGCGGCCGCCGGGCTGGCGAAGATCCGGCCACCGGACGGGGCGTTGCGCTTGAGTGCCGCGCCGGCCCGGGAGCCCATGTAGCTCTCGTTCTGCTCCGTGTAGGTGCGCACCGTGCTGGGCTGCTGGCCGCCGGGCCGGGCCGACGTGCCGTCGGTGACCACCGTGCCGGTGGCGTCACCGGCCACCGGGTCGTCGGAGAACAGGCCACGGACCTGCGGGGAGAGGCCGAGGGCGGCGCCACCGGCGACCACGGCGGCGCCGCCGAGCGCGACGAGGGCCCGGCGCCGGCCGCGGCGCGGCTCCTCGTCGTCGTCCAGGTTGGGCAGTCCGGGGCGGGGCGGCGGGGCGTACCCGCCGGACGGCTGAAAGTACCCGCCGGCAGGCTGGGGGTAGCCGCCGGCAGGCTGGGGGTAGCCGCCGCCGGCGAACCCGTTGGGCCCGACCCACTGCGGGCCGGACGCCGGGGGCGCCGGGGTGGCGTGGCCGCCGGGACCGGCGTACGGCATGACGTTGTCGCGGTACCCGTCCGGATGGGAGTGCTGGAATCCGTCCCAGCCGCGGTCGTCCCGGGGTCGACGCGGTGGCACGTTCAGGTCGGCCATGTAGCTTCCCGTTTTCTTCGAGCGCCGGCTCGCCTGCCACCCAGGGGGGTGGGCGGAGGGGCGGCGACGGTTGCCGGAGGAGTTGCTACGGGAAAGTAACCACGTGCTCCCGGGCGCTCAAGGCACGCCCACGGCGCCCGCGAGGGCACTTAAGACGGTGCTCAGGCCGGCCGCCCGGCGGCCGGTGGGACCGGCCCGGACCGGCGACGCGGGGAGCAGGGGCAACCCGGACGGCGACCGCCCGGACGTAACGTTTTACCCCGTCGGGACGCTGTTCGCGGCGTTCAACCGCTCAGCGAAACTTAAGGCACGGATAAGCCCGTGCTGAGGTCTCCGACCGGTGCGTCCAGCCCCGTCCCGCTCGGCGAAACCAGCGACAGGAGCGGCGCGTGACCCGCCCCCGTTGCGGGTATGCCGCCGAACCGCTGAAGCCGTGAGGGGAAGGCACCGCCATGCTCAGCAAAGAGGATCAGCGCAGGTTCGAACAGATCACCCGCCAGCTGCGGGAGAGTGACCCGCAGTTCTTCGCCCGGCTCGACCACCGGGCCCGGGCCCGCCGAGGCCGGTACCTGATGCTGCTGACGATCGTGCTGTGGGCCTCGCTGCCGGCGATGACCGTACTGGCCGGGCGGCTGGCCGGCGCGATCTGCGCCGTGGTGCTGCTCGCCAACGCCGGCCTCATGTGGCGATTCCGCCGGCGCTGGCTATGACCGCGGCGCCGGTGGCGACGGTCAGCCCGGGTCGTCCGACCCCGCCGCGTCGCGACCGAACTCCCGGTACGCCCGGCGGAGCCGCTCGACGAGGCCCGGGCCACCGATCGCGGCCCCGGGTGGGCCGAGCTGGCGCAGCAGCAGTTCCGGTCCGGTGGCCAGGGTGGGCGGCCGGTCCGGCAGCGCCACCGGGGACAGCCAGAACCGGTCGACCTCGTCGTCCGGCGGGACCGCCGGCAGGCCACCCAGCACCCGCCCCGCACCGGCCACGGGTCGCGCCACCGACCCGGGCCCGCCGGCCGCGTCCGCAGGGGCGCC
>NZ_MUYZ01000210.1:0-12419 GCF_003013775.1 Micromonospora sp. MH33 | reverse complement strand
GTCCAGGGTGAGGTTGAGGCTGAAGATGAGCGGTCCCATGGCAGGCGAGTCTAACGCCACTACGGCGTCGGCCCAGGCTCGAAAGGGCATACACCGCCGGCCAGGATCCGTACTGCGGTGGCACGTGCCGCCACGGGGCACCCACCCGGATCCGCCACCGGATCCCGTCGATCAACTGCCGTCTGCTCCATGACGGCGGTCGACCCGGGCGCTCGGCCACCGGCAGCAACGGCTGCAGCACCGCCCACTGCACGTCGGTCAGGTCGAACCGCCTCGTCACCGCTAGGGTGTCCACGAGGTCTCCGGCTTCAGGTTCTGCTTGGTCGCTGAACCATCTACCGGAAACCTCGCCCATTTTCGATCTCCGACACGCGAAGATCCTCACGCCAGATCAGCCCTGGCACCGACTTCGATACGGCCCTAAGCGCCTGCGTGGAGATCCCTCGATTCCAGAAGAACTCATCCATTCATGGCTGGAATGGCCTACGGCCCATGTCGCAGAGAAGGGCCGGCGAAATCGTTGCGATGCCCGACTTGGTTCACCGACAGCAACGGCCGCTTCGAGTGCTTCGGCCGAGCAGTGGCCGCCACCCAGCCCCTACCGACCTGGAGATCCTTGACGACGCCTGCTCGGCCCGAGGGCCGGAAATTGATGGGCCGGCCCTCGGGGCGGATTCGGGGAAAGCCCTGAGGAACACATCCGGGTGCTTCCGCATATGACTCGGTTGGGACGCCGGTCCAGAATGGACGAGCGTTCAGACCCAGGAGGTTTCGTGTCCCGACGTACCGTGGCCGTCATTGTAGCTGTGCTCACCATCCTGGCTGGATTGCCTGCGTCGGCACACGCCGGTTCCACGCCGCTGAGTCTCGCCTGGGCCGAGTGCCCTGACGACCTGCCAAACGTCCCACTCGACCCGCGCGTGCAGTGCGCCCGGCTGCGCCTGCCGGTGGACTGGGCGCGGCCAAACGGCCAAATGTTCGAGCTCGCCGTGGCACGCCGGCCCGCGCGCGTGTCGCACCAGCGGGTGGGCACGCTGGTGTTCGGGCCGGGGGGCCCAGGGGATTCAGGGGTGGAACGCATCCGCAAGGGGGACCGGTTCAGCGACGAGTTGCTCGACCGGTTCGACCTGGTCAGCTTCGACCCACGCACTGTCGCCCGCACCGCCGCGCCCGTCTGCACGCCGGACCCGACCCTGCGCAAGCCGCCCATCCCACTGACCAGCCAGGCCGACTTCGACGCTGCGGTGGCGTACAACCGGGCGCTATGGAGCCGGTGCCGCCCGACCAGCCCTGTGTTCGACAACGCCGACACGCTCAGCACCGTGCACGACCTGGAGGCGTTGCGGCGTGCGCTGGGAGAACGGCGGCTGACCTTCCACGGCAGCTCGTACGGCACTTTGCTGGGCCAGCAGTACGCCGAGCAGTACCCCGGCCGAGTGCGGGCCGTCGTGCTGGAAGGCGTGTTCGACCACAGCCTCGACGTGCGGTCCTTCGTGCGGACCCAGGCGGCCGCACTGCAGGATGCTTTCGACGAGTTCGCGTCCTGGTGTGACAGGTCGGCCGAGTGTGTGCTTCACGACCGGAACATGCGGTCGGTCTGGGCCGGGGTGCTGGCCCGCGCGGACAGTGGCGAGTACGCCCCCCGTACCGCCTTCGACGTTACCGCCGTAGCACTCGGCATGCTCGCCGGCCCGCGCTGGCCGCAACTGGCTGCGGCCGTGCGGGACATGGACGGCGGCATGCCGCCGCCCGAGGTGAATCTTCCGATCGCCGTCGCGGCCTTCTGCGCGGACTGGCCAGCTACCGTGCGCGACTACGACGAGTACGCCGGCTTGGTCCGGGAAGCCGAGGACGTCGCGCCGGCCGTCCGGTACGGCGCCGGCCTGCTGGCCGTGCAGACCTGCCTGGGATGGCGGTCGCCGGTCCGGAACCTACCGCACGACCTACACGTACACACCCGCACACCGCTGCTGCTGCTCAATGCTCGACATGACCCCCGCACCGGCTACGCCTGGGCCACCAACGTCGCTCGGCAACTGGGCCGGCACGGACGCCTGGTCACGTACGAGGGCTGGGGCCACGGCACGTACCTGCGCAACGAGTGCACCATCGCCGTAGTGGACCGGTACCTCGTCGACCTGACGCTGCCCACCCCCGGCACCGGATGCCCGGCGAACTGAACCCCGAGACGGCGGAATTTCGGGCGCGCAGGGCTTCCGCGAGGGTCTGTCGCGGTGGGTAGCACTCGGTCTGCGGCAGGATCCGGATGCCTGTTCGAGGTTGCAACCGGCAGAATCTGGCGCTCGAACCGGCGCTACAGAGAGATTCCGCGGGCCGAGGACACCTACCACGGCCGACACGCCGCCGGTCGTACCAGCCGGGTACGACCGGCGGCGTGTGTCTCTTCGGGCTCTTCAGTCGGCCTCGGGTGCTCGCCAGATGCGGAATGCAGGATCATCGGCACGTCCGGATGTATGCACCCGGGTGTTCACCTTCGTCGCCGGTATCGGGCCGGCCCTGCCGTTAGTTCGCGTCCGGTCATGAGCGACCGCGTGCGGACCGCCGCGTGATGCAGTCCGGGGCGAGGCCACCTTGCCTCTCGCCCCAGCTCAGGCCCACAGCGGCGGCTCGTAGCGGGACGCAGGAGATGTCCCTGTGAGGCAGAGGAGTTGCCGAAGTAGCCCCGCAGAAGGATCGGCTCCAGGTACCGGACCGGGACGCGATCGTGAACGGTGATTGTGCTGGTGTGGTCGCAGGAGACGCAGGCGACCAGGAGCCAGATGTCGAGGAGCGTGCCGCTGGCGCTGACGCGGAACTTGCCGTCGCCGGGGTTGGCGAGGCCGGAATGGCAGTGGACGCAGCGGAACGCGAGCAGAGGAAGGCGCGTACGTCGAAGGGCCCGGGACAGCAGGATATGAGGACGCGCAGACATGATCTCTCTAAGATCTGACGGAAGGCATGCGAAAAGAGCCGACGGCGCGGTCGGCGACCGATGCACGGAGAAGGTGTCAGGTCTAAAGAGCAGGCGGCGTCACGCGGGGTGAAGTCCTTCGTAAGTGGGTCGGATAAGAAGATCCAGTTGCACGGTAGGGCGGGACGGCCGGCGAGGCCACCCGTTTTTGTCCTGGTGGCACGCCGGGCTGGTCACAACGCCAGGGCGGCCAGCTCGGTGCGGCTGGTGACGCCGAGCTTCGGGTACGCCTTGTACAGGTGGTACGCGACCGTCTTGGGGCTGAGGAACAGCTGCGCGGCGATGTCCCGGTTGGACAACCCCGTGCCGGCGAGCCGGGCGATCTGCAGCTCCTGCGGGGTGAGTTCGGCGGCGGCCGACGCGGCGGGGTGCGGGGCGCGCAGGCCGGTGGCCTCCAGCTCGCCGCGCGTCCGCGCCGCCCACGGCGCCGCCCCCAACTGGTCGAACGTGTGCAGGGCACGCTGCAGCCGGCCGCGGGCGTCGGCCTTGCGCCGGGCGCGGCGCAACCACTCGCCGTACAGGAGTTCGGTGCGGGCCTGCTCGAAGGGGCGACCACCGGCCTTGAGCGCGAGCAGGTAATCCTGCTCGTCGCCGGAGAGCAGCGCCCGGCACCGGTACGCCAGGGAAGTCGCCCACAGCTGGTCCACCCGCTCCGCCCAGGCCGAGAAGCGGGTGAACGCCTCCTCGGCCTGCTCCGGCACGCCGGCCCGGACGGCCGCCTCGACCAGGTCGGGCACGCTCCGGTACGCGCACACCTGGTGGGCGTACGGGTTCTCCTGCAGGGCGGCGAGCCGGGTCACGGCGGACTCGGCGCGGCCCAGGCCGAGGTCGAGCAGACCCAACGCCCACAGCGTCCACGCCCGACCGGCCGCCTCGGCGCCCGCCGTAGCGCCGTCCAGCGCCGAGGCCACGAGGTCCCGGCAGCGTGCCTCGTCGCCGGCCACCGCGGCCAGCATCGCCTGCACAGCGAGCAGTTGGCTGACCCAGAGCGGCTGGCCGCCGTCGCGGGCGACCCGGACCGCCTCGTCGAGGCTCACCGCGGCGTCCCGGTGCCGGCCGTGGAAGAACTCCGCCTCCGCGAGGAAGAACAGCAGCGTGGGCAGCAGCCCGAGGATGCCGTCGGCCCGGCAGCGGGCGACCAGGCCGGAGGCGAGCTCGTACGTCTCGGCGTCCTGCCCGGCGACGAAGCCGAGCCCGCACAGCTGCACGCGGTCGCGGGGTTCGGCGCCCACCTGGGCGGCGACCGCGGCCAGCGGCAGCGGCCGGCCCCGGACGGCGGCGACCTGGTAGCGGGCCACCGGATGGTCGAGCGTCGCGAGCTGGTCCAGGCAGGCGCCCAGGTACGGCTCGCCGAGGTACCAGGCCGGGTGGAACGCCGCCACCAGCAACGCGTCCCGCTGTCCCGGGTCGAGCTGCGCCCCCTGGCTCATCAGGTCGTACGCGGTCTGGTGGCCGCCCTGCCAGAACCAGGCGTGCCCTTCGACCCAGGCGACGCGGGCGTGGAAGGCCGGCTCGTTCACCAGGCCGGCCGCCCGCTCGGCGAGCCGGACCGCGTTGTCGAGGTGCCCGGACTGCAGGCCGCTCTCCGCGGCCAGCAGCAGCCGGCGTGCCTGGGCGGCCTCGTCCCCGCTCAGTTCGGCGGCGCGCTCGAACGCGGCCAGCGCCGCGCCGTAGCCGCTGCGGCCGCGGGCCTGCTCGGCGGTGCGTTCCAGGGTGGCGGCCACCTGCTCGTCCGGTCCGGTGGTGGCCGCGGCGAGGTGCCAGGCCCGCCGGTCGGCGGCGTCGGGCGTGGTCAGTACCTCCGCGAGCGCCCGGTGCACGGCGAGCCGCTGCGGGTACGTCGCGGCGGCGTGCACCGCGGCGCGGACCAGCGGGTGGCGGAACCGCAGCCGCCGACCGGTGACCTCGACGAGCCGGGCCTCCTCCGCCGGCCGCAAATCCGCGGGGCCGCCACCGAGGGGGGCGGCGGCGCGCAGCAGCACGTCCAGGTCGCCGGTGTCCTCGACGGCGGCGACGAGCAGCAGCGTCCGGGCACCGGCGGGCAGCCGGTCGACCTGGCCGTGGAACGCCGCCTGCAACCGGTCGGTGAGCGGCAGCGGGCCGCCGGCGTCGTCGGCCCGGACGACGCGGGGCAGCTCGATCAGCGCGAGCGGGTTGCCCTGCGCCTCGCCGAGCACCCGCATCCGTACCTCGGGAGCGAGCTGCGGGTCGAGCAGCCGGACGGCGTCGGCCGGCGCGAGCGCGCCGACGGTGAGCTCGGGCAGGCCGGGGGCGGCAAAGATCCCGTCCCGGGCCGCGAAGATCATCACGATGCCCTCGGCGTGCAGCCGGCGCGCGGCGAACAGCAGCGCCTCGGCGGAGACGCTGTCCAGCCAGTGCGCGTCGTCGACGAGGCAGAGCAGCGGACCGTCCTCGGCCAGGTCCGCCAGGAGCGACAGCACCGCGAGGCCCACCAGCAGCCGGTCGGCCGGGGCGCCGCCGCCGAGCCCGAACACGGCGGCGAGCACCTGCCGCTGCGGTGCGGGCAGCCGGTCGAGGCGGTCGAGCGCCGGCCGTACGAGTTGGCTCAGCCCGGCGAACGGAAGCTCGGCTTCGAACTCGGCGGCGCTGGCGCGCAGCACGCGCAGCGGCCGGCCGGACGGCGACGTCAGCTCGGCGGCCCAGTCCAGCAGCGCGGTCTTGCCGATGCCCGGCCCACCCCGCAGCACCAACGCGGCGCTCTCCCCGGCTCGGGCCCGCGCCACCAGGGCCGCGATCCGGTCCTGCTCTGCGGCGCGGCCGTGCAACATTCTCCGCACCATACACAGGTACGCGGTACCTAAGCGCTACCGATTCCCGGGCGCCGGATCATCCATACGGTCGTGGCCATGGAACTGATCGAGAAGTACCTCACCGCCTGGAACACCACCGACGCCGCCGCCCGCCGGGCCCTCATCGACGAGGTCTGGACGGCCGACGGGACGTACACCGACCCGCTGGCCACCGTCGCCGGCCGCGACCAGATCGACGCGCTGATCGCCGGCGTGCAGCAGCAGTTCCCCGGCCTGGAGTTCAGCCTCGCCGGCCCGGTCGACGCGCACCACGACCTGGCCCGGTTCACCTGGAACCTCGGCCCGCGCGGCGCCGAGCCGATCGTCGTCGGCTTCGACGTCGCGGTCATCACCGACGGCCGGATCGCCACCGTGCACGGCTTCCTGGACCGGGTGCCGGCATGACCGTCCTGAGCGAGCGGCCGGTGCGGGTCACCGCACCGGCCGCGCGGCCCGGCGCTTTCCTGCCGGTGCTGCTGATCTCGACGTTCATGACCGCGATCGACGCGTTCATCGTCAACATGGCCCTGCCGGCGATGCAACGCGACCTGCACGCCGGCCCGGCCGCGCTGGAGTGGGTGGTCGCCGGCTACGTCCTCGCGGTGGCCGCCGGCCTGATCACCGGCGGCCGGCTGGGCGACCGGTACGGTCGCCGCCAGGTCTTCGGTCTCGGCGTGGCGCTGTTCACCGCGGCCTCGGTGCTCTGCGGGCTGGCGCCCACCGTCGGCGTCCTGATCGGGGCCCGGGCGCTGCAGGGGCTCGCGGCGGCGCTGCTCATGCCGCAGGTACTGGCCATCGTGCGCACCAGCGTCGCGCCGGCCGAGCAGCCCGAGGCGATCGCCCGGTACGGCCTGACGATGGGTCTGGGCGCCGTCTTCGGCCAGTTGATCGGCGGCCTGCTGATCCGGGCGGACCTGTTCGGCCTGGACTGGCGGCTGTGTTTCCTCATCAACATGCCGATCGGGGTGGCCGCGCTGGCGCTGCTCCGCCGGGTGCCGGAGTCCCGCCACCCGGCGACCCGGCTCGACCTGGCCGGCGTGGTCCTGGTCAGCGCGGCGCTGGTGGCGCTGGTGCTGCCGCTGGTGGAGGGGCGCGAGCAGGGCTGGCCGGTGTGGACCTGGCTGAGCCTGGCCGCCGCGGTGCTGCTGTTCGCGCTGTTCGCGGCGACCCAGCGGCGGAGCCCGCAACCCCTGGTGCACCTGACGCTGTTCCGGGAGCGCGCGTTCTCGGTGGGGCTGGTGGCGACGCAGGTGTTCTGGATGGGGCAGGCGTCGTTCTTCCTCATCCTGGCGCTCTACCTGCAGGTCGAGCGGGGCCTGTCGGCGCTGGAGTCGGGCGTCGTCTTCATCGCCATCGGCGCCGGCTACCTGGCCACCTCGATGTACGCCCACCGGATCGCCGCCCGGCTCGGCCGCCAGGTGGTCAGCGTCGGCGCGCTGGTGATGGCGGTGGGCCTGTACGGCATGTGGCAGGCGGCCGGACACGGGACCGGCTGGCTCGTGCCGGGGCTGGCCGTGGACGGGATCGGCATGGGCATGGCGCTCGCCCCGCTCACCACCACCGTGCTCTCCCGGATCAACCCACAGCACACCGGCGCCGCCTCCGGGGTGCTCGCCACGGTGAACCAGACCGGCAACGCGGTCGGGGTGGCGCTGATCGGCATCGTCTTCTACCGGGCCGCGGATCTGACCGGCGGGTTCCGGGCCGGACTGGTCGCGCTCATCGTGCTGGAACTGGCGCTGGCCGCCATCATCCAACTGCTGCCGAGGCGATGACGCCGAAAGCACCGGCCGTCGTCCCTCGGGCCGGCGGCCGGTGGACCGCTCCGCGCCCTCTGTGGCGCCCTGTTCGACCGAAGGATGGGCGTTCCCTTCGGTCAGGCGGATTCAGGACCGCTGGTGGGGGGCGTCCCGGATGGCGAGTGCGGCCTGGACGAGCGCGGCGTGGGTCAGCGTCTGGGGGTAGTTGCCGAGGTGGGCGCCGGTCGCGGGGTCCAGCTCTTCGGCGTAGAGGCCGAGGGGGCTGGCGTGCTCGAGCAGGGCCTGGAACAGCTCGACGGCCTCGACGCGGCGCCCGGTACGGGCCAGGGCCTGGACGAGCCAGAACGAGCAGGGCAGGAACGCACCTTCACCGCCCGGAAAACCGTCACGGCCCGGCGGGTAGCGGTAGAGCAGCGGACCGCCGGCGGAGAGCCGGTCCCGGACGGCGTCGATGGTGCCCCGCACCCGGGGCGAGTCGACGCTGTCCAGGTCGAGCAGCGGCAGGACGAGCAGGGCCGCATCGAGGTCCTGGGTGCCGTAGCCGCGGACGTAGTAGCCCGCGGCGGGGTCGACGCCGCGCGTCCGGACCTCGGCGGCAATCGCGTCCCGTGCCTCCTGCCAGCGCCGGCGCTGCCGGTCCGGCAGCGGGTGGGTGTCGGCGATGCGGAGGGCGCGGTCCAGGGCGAGCCAGCCCATGAGCTTGGAATGGACGTGCTGGGCCGGTGCGCGAACCTCCCAGATGCCGGCGTCGGGCTCCTGCCAGCAGCGGGCGACCAGGTCGGCGAAGCCGCGTACCGCCCGCCACGTCTCGCTGTAGAGGCGCTGTCCGGCCTGCGCGAACGCCCAGGCCGCGTCGATCACCCAGCCGTAGCCGTCGAGCTGGTGCTGGCCGGCGGCGCCGTTGCCGATCCGTACCGGGACGCTGTCGAGGTAGCCGGGCCAGCCGGGCAGGTCGCGTTCGGCCGGTACGTGGCGGCCGTGCAGGGTGAGCAGTGCCGGCAGGCGTGGCCGCTGCAGCCGGCTGGCGTGTAACAGCCACGCGAGGAAGCCGTGGGCCTCCCTGGCCTTGCCGACGCCCAGGAAGGCGCTGACGCCGATGCTGGCGTCACGGGGCCACACATAGCGGTAGTCCCAGTTGCGTACCCCGCCGGGGTCCTCGGGCAACGACGTGGTGGGCGCCGCCACCGGAGCCTGCGAGGGCGAGTAGGTCAGTAGCCGCATGGTCAGCAGGCTCCGTACGACGGCCTCGCGGAAGGGCAGCGACTCGTCGATCTCGGTGCTCCAGTCCCGCCACCGGTTCTCGTCCTCGACGAGCAGCTCCCAGGCCGCTGCCGGCTCGACGTGGATCAGCGGTTCGCGGTGGGCCACGGCCAGTACGAGGGTGACCGGGCTGCCCGGCCGGACCGTGATCGAGGTGGACCGGCCGGGCTCGATGGCGAGTTCCGGCGCACTGGCCAGAGCGACCGCGATCGACCCCCACGCACAGACCACGGCCTGGCGCCGGTGGTGGACCCGGGGCCGGCTGTGCGGTGCGCCGAGGCGGGGGTCGAACTCGACGACGGCGTCGACCGCCGCCTGCTCGGCCGACAGCCGCCGCACCATCAGTGTCGTCGGCAGCAGCCGACCGCTGACCTCGGCCACCATGCCCTCGGCGAGGGTGAGGCGGCCGTCGCCCACCGCCCAGGTCGTCTCCAGGGTGGCGGTGTGCTGCCGGTACCGCCGTTCTACGACCGTGGCCGGCCGGGCCGGCCCGACCCGGAACGTTCCCGCGTCCGCGCCCCCGACCAGCCGGCCGAACAGCGGCTCGCCGTCGAAGCGGGGCACACAGAACCAGTCGATCCCGCCATCACCGGCGACAAGGGCAGCGGTGCGGGTGTCACCCAGCAGCCCGTAGTCGCTGATCGGCGCCGGCGACCGAGGGGCAGCCACGTCGGTCATGGAGATCGCTCCCTCACGAGTCGCGCAACGGGGTCAATCGGCCTGGAGGAGCAGTCCGAGAACGATTCCGTAGATGACGTGGATGACAGCCGCGACCGCAGGCGTCTGGACGCCGTAGTTGACGGCGAACACGCCGGGCGGCTCCAACACGGCCGTGCTGGTCAGGCCCGCCCGCTGCGAGGCCATGCGCGGGTGGACGCCCGGAAGCAGCGGCAGCAGCACCGTCAGCGCGATCCCGACGTGCAGCATCCCGAGCAGTGCCCCGATCCACCAGGTGGCCCGGTGCAGCAGGGCGAACGTGGCCGCGTAGCCGAAGGCGAAGCCCTGACCGGCGCAGAGGTGCATGAAGAACCCGACGACCCGGGCCCGGTCGGGATCCTCGGTGACCACGGTTCCGAGTACGAGGGGAAGATCGAGGCGGGTGAGGCCGGCCAGTTGCGCAGTGATCAACGCCGCGGTGAGCGCCACGGTGGCGACCAACCCGAACAGAACCCATCCCGCCCAGTCCATGTCAGCAATGGCCGACGGCGCGCTTGTTCCCGGTCGGCGCAGCGGGCGTTCCGGCGCGGGCAGATGTCCGCTCTGTCATGGGTCCATCCTTCAGCTGGAAATGTGAAGGCCCTACGGCTCGGATCGGGGCGCGCGCCTCGGATCAGCATGGGCCACCATGGCCGCTCCGGGCTTCACCATAAGCCACCCGCCCCGGCACGTTGGCTTGCTTCATGAGGTACGACCGGCGCCAGGTGCACCGGTTCTTCGACGTGGAAGCCGAATCGGCTTCGCGATCCCGCCGGTTGACAACCTCGACGTTCTTGGCCACCGTGCGCAATTGGTCATCCTCGATGTCACCCTCCGAGGCGGACGATGGTCCGATCAGGCCCACATGCGAATCGAAACCGCCCGGATGCTCGCCTCGCTGTGCGCGGTCGTGTTGGCCACCGTGATGACAGTCGCGTGGGCCGCTCCTACCGGGGCGCGGCGCACTCCGGCACCTACCTGGCACCGTCCGCGTACGCCGACATGTGGTCCTGTACCGCAACACGTATCCACAGTTCGCCGGCCGGTTCGTGATGGCCCGCCTGGCCTCTGGTGGCCGGCACGGGGCCGGCAACCCGAAACTGCTACTACTCCCTGCTGTCCGCGCCGGCATCCTGTCGATGACGGTTGCGGACACCTACGACCGTGGCGGGGTGTATCTCCGTGTAGCCGGTGGTCCGCGTCGAAGGCGCGTCCTCCAACCGCCAACTGGCCGAGCCGCTGTACCGGCGGCAAAACGCGTCGCGAAACTTGGGCGTCGGCCGTAACATCGGCGGGCCGGGGCGGCTCCCGGGTGCGCTTCCTTCTCCTTTCTTCGACCGAATGCAGCGTGCCGACTCTCCGCCCCGGCATCTGTCTGCCACCGCGGCGCCGACCGCCGGCGCACCAGGAGGAGGACGCCGCTGATGGACGCGCTCGCGATGATCCTGCTGCGCCGCGCCGGCGCGGTGGCGCTGCCCGCGCCGGCCGCCGCGCCGCCCGCCGACGGCGACGCCTGGGTGGTCAACCTCGAGGCCGACCTGGCCGCCACGGGCTGGCTGCTCGACGCGGCGATCCGGCGGCGGTTCGCCGTGCTGGACCCGCTGACCCGGATGCGCTGGGCCGACTTCGTCTGCGCGGTCACCGCCGAACTGGTCGGCGCCGACCGGGAACACGTGCCGCTGTTCCGCCGCTTCCCGGACACCCCGGCCGACGCGGACCGGCTCTACGTCGAGCGGCTCATCGTTCATCTGCTGCAGACCGACGCGGCACCGTGCGTCCTGTGCGGGGCCGAGGGCCGGGTCCACGCGCTGGACCCCTGTGGGCACCTGGTCTGCGCGGACTGCTTCGACGCCGACGCGTACACCGCCTGCCCGATCTGCGGGCGGCGGCTGACGGCCGGCAACTCCTACCTGCCGCTCGTGGCCGAGGCGGCGCCGCCGGCGTCTTCTACGGCACCGCCGGTGCGGCTGCGCCGGCTCACCCTTGACCACTCTCCCACCAGCACCGCCGTCCGGCTGCGGGACGACCTGGTGGGGCGGCCCGCAGCGCTCGGCGAGGCCGACCTGGCCGACCTGCGGGCACTCGTCGCCGCGACCGCGCCGGACCGCCTCGACTGGCTGCCGGCGGTGGTGCCCGCCCGGGAGACCCTGGCAGTGGTGATCGCGGAGGCGCTGCACCGCACGGCACTCACCGCCGCCCATGAGCGGGTGCTCGCCGAGGCCGCCGCCCGCTGGGGCACGGCGACCGACGTTGCCCGTGCTCTGTGGGTGTACTCGGGCGGAGATCCCGGCCTTGTCCTGCCGCGGCGGCGTCGCGACAACCCGGCGGCGTCGGAGGCGTACCGACCGGTCGACGAGCCGGCTGTGACCGTCGGCGCGCCGCGGGTACGGGCGCTGCCCCGGCCGCTGCGTCGCACGGTGCTCACCTTCGTCGGGTCCCTCGACCCGGTCACGGCGGCCGAGGACATGGCACGCCACCCCACGGTCTGGAAGCGGCTCGCCGAGCGGCTGCACCCCCACGAGCGGGTCACCGCGTACCCGAACGCGGCGGTCGCGTTCGCCGCTCTGCGCGGCACCCGCGCCCCAGCCGGCGGCGCGCTGGGCACCGCGATGGTCGCCGCCGGTGAGCGCGCGCCCGAGCGACTGATCCTGTCCTGGCACGCCGACGGCACGGTGTCGGTACGGGTTCGCACCTTCGCCGCACTGGTCGAGGCAGCGGCGGCCGAAGGGGACGCGGCCGACGCCGCCGCCCTGCTCGTCTACCGGCCCGGCGACCTGTGGCGGCGGCTCGACCACCTGCTGCGCCTGGCCGGCGACGACCCGGACGCGCAGCGCGTCGTACTGGACGCCGCGCGGCAGGTCGCGCCCCGGGTGTCGCCGACCGTCCTCGCCGACGCGGCCGCCGCGCTGACCGGCCGCGACG